>JALYQB010000659.1 GCA_030856045.1 Actinomycetota bacterium | reverse complement strand
GGCACCACCACCGGGACCCCACCCGACCGACACACCGCCGCAGCCGTGAACGTCGTCCCCAGATCAATCCCCACCTGATACGACATTGGACTCCACATCCACCCGGAGGTTGCGCAACGAGCGAGTCGCCGCCACGCCATCATGAGAACCATCGCTCGCGAACACCGCGACGTTAGCCCCACCAGCCCCTAACCTCGACCGCGGCGACGGGGAGAATCCCCCAGCCGGACCGGAGCCAGCCGGACCGGAGCGCAACGCTGCCGTACGGCCCCGACGATGCGACGATGGCGACCACGCAGACTGGGCAGATCACGCTGCCGAGGACCTCGTACAAGCGGCGTCGGCGACATGGCCGCCACGGCGACCCACTGCACTGGAGAGAGATCCATCATGACACGTTCGGGCCGCCCGCTGCTCGCGGCCGTCCTCTGCGCCGGCGGCGTGCTGCTCACGGGTGGGTGCGGTGGCTCCGGGGACGCGCCACCGGTCCCACCCGTCCCCGCAGTCCCTGCCGTCGACAACGCGAAGGACGCACGGGGGCAGGACCCGTGTGGCCTGCTCACCGCGGAACGGGCCACCCAGTTCGGCCTCCCGGCACGCGGCACGGCCACCTCGGTCGAGGAGGGACCCCGGTGCGAGTGGAGAGGCACCGGCCCGACGAGCCTCACGATCACGCTGTACACCACGGGGGGAGGGCTGGCCACCCTGGCGGCCAACAGCGAGCCCACCACGACGAGGGTGCGGATCGAGGGCTACCCGGCGCTGGAGACGTTCACCGGTCGGGGCGAGTTCTGCCAGTACGACGTCGCGATGGCGCCCAACCAGGTGGTCATGGCGAGCATGGAGAACGGCGTGCCCGAGTCGTGCACGGCGCTGCAGTCGGTGCTGCCCGCCGTTCTGGCCGACCTGCCCCCCTATCGGGCCTGAACTGTGCGGAGTGCGACGCCGCCCCTGTCGACTGATCGACAGGGGCGGCGGGCGCTCCAGCCACGGAAGGTGACGGCATCTCGCGATGCCGTCACCACTCCGCTCAAGGGGCGGGGTAAGCCGGCGGATCCTCGGCCGGTGGCACTTCCTCGGCCGGCGGGGGCGCGGGCACCTCCTCGGCCGGCGGGGGTGCCGGCACCTCTTCGACCGGCGGGGTCGTCGTGGTCGGCGGGGTCGGCGGGGTCGTCGGGCTTGTCGTCCCGGACGGGTTCGTCGTGGTCGGGCTGTTCCGGGCCATCAATGGAGCAGCCGACCCGCCACCCGCGGTCTGGGTCGGATCAGCGGCTGCGGACGCGCCGGTGGCACCGGTGTCGCTGGTCCGCGGGCCGGGCCGGGCCGGAGCCGGCGCCGCCGCGAGCCGGCTGGGCCCGGGTGTGGTGGTGGACATGCGTGGCGCGCCGGTCCAGGAGTCGATCTGTTGCTGGGCGGATCCGCCACCGGCAGACCCACCGCCCGACGTGCCGGATGTGTCATCAGCCGCTTCGGCGACCGGAACGGCCTGCGCGGGCGCGGCGAGGCTTCCGAGTGTAGACAGTCCCGGCACCCCGGCCGTGCCGGCGAGCGCGACCATGGCGACACCGCTCACCGCTGCAGCCAGCAGCAGGGTGCGCCCCCGCCGCCACCGCTCCTCCTCCGTCCGCGGTATCGGAATGTCCGGCTCGCCGAAGTCCTTGACCGGCCGATCCGGAACGGGCGTCATTCCCGCGGCCAGGTCATCGGATGCGGGCACCGCCGCGGCAACCGGTACGTCGAGCGGCGTGATCGCCAGGGCGGCGCCGGTGGCGGTGGTGGTCTTGGGGTCCGCGTCCACCGCGACCGGGCGACCCAACTCCGCGGACACCAGCTGCGCGATCAGCGGGATCCGCGAGGAGCCCCCCACCAACAACACCGCGTCCAACCCACCAGCATCCAACCCAGCCGAGCCCAGCGCCCGACCCAACGCCGCCACCGTCTCCTCGACCGCCGGGCGGATCATCTCCTCGAACTCCGAGCGCACCAACCGCACCTGGGTGTGCACCCCCGGCAACATCA
>JALYQB010000670.1 GCA_030856045.1 Actinomycetota bacterium | reverse complement strand
CGGTGAACATGGGTCGTACCTTCCCGACCAGCGTTGGCACGCCGGTCTTGCTTGAGAACCTTCACTCGATCACCGGGAAGGTACGCCCCTCCCGATCATCCACATCCACAGGTTTCAAGCATTGCTCTGAGCTCAGCCGAGGAAGGAGGTGTCGTTCACGAGCCGCACCGACGCGGGGCCGTCCGGATAGAACTCCGCGATCGACAGCGACGCGACGTCCAGGTGCAGCCGGAACAGCAGCGACGGGCCGACATCGAGGGCCATCCGCAGCAGCGCCTTGATCGGCGTCACGTGCGTCACCAGCATCAGCGTCGCGCCGCCGTTCTCGGCGATGAGCTCGTCGCGCGCCCGGCGCACGCGGCGGTGCACGGCGTCCATGCTCTCCCCACCCGGCGGGGCGACGGACGTGTCCGCGAGCCACCGCGCGTGCAGGTCGGGGTCGCGCTCGCGGGCCTCGACGAACGTCAGGCCCTCCCACGTGCCGAAGTCCGTCTCGATCAGTCCGTCGTGGACGGTCAGCTCCACACCGAGCAGGTCGGCCACGACGCGGGCCGTGTCGCGTGCCCGCCGCAGCGGCGAGGACACCACGCGCCGCACGTCGTCCACACTGGACATCCGCTTCGCGGCCGCCGCGGCCTGCTGCTCTCCCACCTCGGTCAGCGCAGGATCGCCGCGCCCGGAGTACCGGCGCTCGGCGGACAGCCCGGTCTGGCCGTGGCGCAGCAGCAGGAACCGGGTGGGGTCACCGGTGGCGCCGGACCACGTGGCCGGCGCGGCGGTGCGGGTCGCGGGGATGCCCGCCTGAGCGTCCATCGCCTCGTTGGCCAGCCGGTCGGCGTGGGTGTTGCGGGCACGCGGGATCCACTCGTAACGCACCGACCCGAGCCGGCGGGCGAGCGCGGCTGCCTGGCTCGCGAGGGGCTGCAGCTGCGGGTGCTTGATCCGCCACCGTCCGCTCATCTGCTCCACGACGAGCTTGGAGTCCAGTCGGACATCGACGCTGTCGGCGCCCAGGTCGAGCGCCGCCTGCAGACCCGCGATCAACCCCGAGTACTCCGCGACGTTGTTGGTCGCGGTCCCGAGCCCCGCGGAACGCTCGGCGAGCACGGCTCCGGTGGCGGCGTCCTTGACCACGGCGCCGTACCCGGCGGGGCCCGGGTTGCCGCGCGACCCGCCGTCCGCCTCGACCAGGACCTTCACAGCCCGGCCTCGGCGGTGCGCACCAGGACGACGCCGCACTCCTCGCACCGCTGCACGGATTCGGCCGGGGCGTCGCGCAGGTGGGCTATCGCGGTGCGGTCCAGCTCGAGGCGGCAGGCACCGCAGCGTCGCTGTCGCAGCGGCGCGGCACCGGCGCCACCGCGTGCCCGGATCCGTTCGTAGAGCGCCAGGAGGTCCGCCGGCATGCCTGCGACGAGGGGGCCGCGCTCGGCCGCGCGTCGGGCCTCGGCGACCTCCAGGTCGGCCAGCGCCTCGTCCCGCCGCCGCGCGGCGTCCGCCAGCCGCTCCTCGACCGCGACGAGCGCCGCCCGGGACCGCTCGAGGTCGGTCTCGGTTGCCTCACGCTGCTCCATGACCTCCAGCTGGTCGTCCTCGAGGCTCGACTGACGCCGCGCGAGGGTGTCCAGCTCGTGCTGCAGATCCTCCAACTGCTTCCCGGACGAGATCGCACCGGACGCGAGCAGCCCGCGGTCGCGGTCCTCCCGCGCGCGGACCTGGTCGATCTCGGCCTCGAGTTTGCGGATGTCGCGGTCCAGGTCGCTGATCGACGTCTCGGCGGTGACCACGGCGTCCCGGCAGGCCTGCTGCTCCCGCTCCGCGGCCTCCACCTCCGCGATCTCAGGCATGCTGCGGCGGCGGTGGGTGATGCGGGCGAGCTCGGCGTCGACGTCGGCGAGGTCGAGCAGGTGGCGCTGCGCGGTCGGGTCAGCGTTCACCGCGGGGATCTCCCTCGTCGTCGGGTGCCGCGCCGATCGTCCAGGGATCGGTGCGGCGGTGGGATACCAGCACGTCGACCGTACCCGCGAGCGCGCGGTCGATCACCGACGCCGCCTGTGCGCACCACGGCCACTCCCCCGCCCAGTGGGCGACATCGACCAGCGCGGGACCGCCGGCCGCGATGTGCTCGGCTGCGGGGTGGTGGCGCAGGTCGCCGGTGACGTAGGCGTCGACGCCTGCAGAGCTGGCGGCCGCCAGCAGCGAGTCCCCCGCTCCCCCGCACACCGCGACCCGACGGACGGGGCGGTCGGGGTCGCCCGCCGCGCGCACCCCCCACGCCGTCGTGGGCAGCGCCCAGGCGACGCGGTCGGTGAACGCGCGCAGTGGCTCGGCTTCGGGCAGCTCGCCGATCCGTCCCAAGCCAGTCGACGCGTCGGCGTCGACCTGCTCGTGCAGGTCGTAGGCGGGCTGCTCGTAGG
>JALYQB010000648.1 GCA_030856045.1 Actinomycetota bacterium | reverse complement strand
TTCCGGCGACGTCGAGCTGGACCTCGCGACACCGCAGGACGTGCGGGCGTCGACGTCGAGCGGGAACGTGGACCTCACCGTCCCCGACGGGCGCTACCGGGTCGACGCCGACGGCGACGCCGACGTGAACGTGATCGACGACCCCGACGCGCGCCACGAGCTGGTGCTGGAGACCTCCAGCGGCGACGTGCGCGCCGGCGCCCGCTGATCGCGACTCTCACCCCAGCAGCACCCCGAGGTGATCACCGTTTCGGCAGGCTCAACCGCGCTGACCGCGGCTGAGCCTTCCCAGACGGCGATCACGCACGACACCTGACCGCGCCCCGACCGGCGTCTGCATGCTGCGCATCGACAGCAGCGCTCGACCCGGGTCCCACCGCTGCGCCGAGCAGTTCACGGACCGCGCAGAGCGCGTTCCGGAGTGGCAGGTGGCCTCGTCGAGCAGCATCAGCCGGGCGGGGGAGAGGTAGGCGCGCAGCAGCGTGATGAGCTGGCGCTCACCCGCGGACAGGGCCGCGGGACCGACCTCGGCGCCGTAGCCACCCGAGGCGACCGACCAGGGTGTCCGCGCCGAGGGCGGCGACGGCGTCGGCCCACTCGGCGGGTTCCGGGTCAGGCTGCAGATAGGCGATGTTCTCCGCGAGGGTGCCTGTCCACGCGCCCACCTCTCGTAGCGATGACCGATCGGACACTGAGAGCGTTGACGTCAGTCTTTCGAGCGTCACCTGATAGTCGGAATCATGGTGAAGTCAGTTACCTGATACCACGTGGTTCACTCATTTGGAGCATCAGGCGGTCCTCGTCTGGGTACGTGACTCGGGAACCCTGACGGCTCCGTGCTCGTTGAGCGGCTGGGTAGAGTTGAGTGGGTGCGGCTCAGGTTTGATTTGACGTCGCGGCGACGACGTTGGCAGACTTGCGCCGTAGTCGGTCAACTGTGATGACATACCAGTTCGGAAGGGAACTCACATGGCTCGTGCGGTCGGTATCGACCTCGGGACCACCAACTCCGTCGTGTCGGTGCTCGAAGGCGGGGAGCCCACGGTGATCGCGAACTCGGAGGGGTCGCGCACCACGCCGTCGGTCGTCGCCTTCGCCCGCAACGGCGAGGTACTTGTGGGCCAGTCGGCGAAGAACCAGGCGGTGACGAACGTCGACCGGACGATCCGGTCGGTGAAGCGCCACATCGGCACGGACTGGTCCGCCAAGATCGACGACCGGGCGTACAACGCCCAGGAGATCAGTGCCCGCGTGCTGCAGAAGCTGAAGCGCGACGCGGAGGCCTACCTCGGTGAGGACATCACCGATGCGGTCATCACCGTGCCCGCGTACTTCGAGGACGCCCAGCGCCAGGCCACCAAGGAGGCAGGCCAGATCGCGGGCCTCAACGTCCTGCGGATCGTGAACGAGCCGACCGCTGCGGCGCTGGCCTACGGCCTCGACAAGGGTGAGAAGGAACAGACGATCCTGGTCTTCGACCTCGGGGGTGGCACGTTCGACGTGTCGCTGCTGGAGATCGGCGACGGGGTGGTCGAGGTCCGCGCCACGTCCGGTGACAACCACCTCGGTGGTGACGACTGGGACGAGCGGATCATGACCTGGCTGGTGGACAGGTTCAAGAGCTCCCGGGGCATCGACCTCACCAAGGACAAGATGGCCCTGCAGCGGCTCCGCGAGGCCGCCGAGAAGGCGAAGATCGAGCTGTCGTCGTCCTCCAGCGCCACGATCAACCTGCCCTACATCACGGTCGACTCGGAGAAGAATCCGCTGTTCCTCGACGAGACGCTGTCCCGCGCGGAGTTCCAGCGGATCACCGCCGACCTGCTCGACCGCTGCCGCAAGCCGTTCAAGTCCGTGATCAAGGACGCCGGTATCTCCGTCAGCGCGATCGACCACGTGGTGCTGGTCGGCGGTTCCACCCGGATGCCCGCGGTGCATGAGCTGGTCAAGGAACTGACCGCAGGCCGCGAGCCGAACAAGGGCGTGAACCCGGACGAGGTCGTGGCGGTCGGTGCCGCACTGCAGGCCGGTGTGCTCAAGGGCGAGGTCAAGGACGTCCTGCTGCTCGACGTCACGCCGCTGTCGCTGGGGATCGAGACCAAGGGCGGGGTGATGACCAAGCTGATCGAGCGCAACACCACCATCCCGACCAAGCGCAGCGAGATCTTCACGACGGCCGATGACAACCAGCCGTCGGTGCAGATCCAGGTGTTCCAGGGTGAGCGCGAGATCGCGGCCTACAACAAGAAGCTCGGCATGTTCGAGCTGACCGGGCTGCCGCCCGCACCGCGGGGCCTGCCGCAGATCGAGGTCACCTTCGATATCGACGCGAACGGCATCGTCAACGTGTCGGCGAAGGACATGGGCACCGGCAAGTCGCAGGCCATGACCATCACCGGCGGGTCGGCCCTCCCCAAGGAGGACATCGACCGGATGATGCGCGACGCCGAGGAGCACGCGGAGGAGGACCGCCAGCGCCGCGAGGAGGCGGAGGTCCGCAACCAGGCCGAGTCGCTCGTCTACCAGACGGAGAAGTTCGTCAAGGACAACGACGAGAAGCTCCCGTCGGACGTCAAGGACAAGGTCAACGCCGCGCTCGGGGACGCCCAGGAGGCGCTCAAGGGCACGGACACCGACGCCATCCGGTCGGCGATGGAGAAGCTCGCGACCGAGTCGCAGGCGCTGGGCCAGGCCCTGTACGCGGACCAGTCGGCGGGTGCGGCCGGTGCCACGGGTGGTCCGGCAGGTGCAGCGGCCGACGGTGACGACGTCGTGGACGCCGAGATCGTCGACGATCCGGGCGAGGGCGACAAGAAGTGAGCTCGCCGCTCGATCCGGAGAACGGCCAGCCGAGGGTGGTCGTACGAGACAAGCGGAGGATTGATCCCGTGACCGGTGAGATTCGCTTCCCCGGGGGCGGCGCGGCGTCGTCCCCGGGGATGGTCGAGGTCGACGAGGGTGCCATCGGCGGTGTGCCGTCGGGCGCCGGGGGCGACGTCGAAGCCGGGACCGACGAGCTCGGCTCGCTGCGGACCGAGCTCGAGGAGCGCATCGGTGACCTGCAGCGTGTGTCCGCCGAGTACGCCAACTACCGGCGGCGCGTGGAGCGGGACCGGCAGGCGGTCATCGCCATGGCGAAGGGACAGCTGGCGGGTGAGCTGCTCACTGTGCTCGACGACGTGGAGCGCGCCGCGGAGCACGGCGACCTGTCCGGTGCGTTCAAGTCGGTGGCGGACAAGCTCGTCGCCGCGCTGGCCGGGCAGGGGTTGGCGTCGTTCGGCGCCCCCGGTGACCCGTTCGACCCGGATGTGCACGAAGCCGTCCACCACACCACCTCACCCGAGGTGGCAGGCCCGACGGTGACCGCTGTGCTGCGCAGCGGTTACCGCTTCGGTGACCGCGTGCTGCGCCCTGCGATGGTCGCGGTGACCGATGCCGAGACCGGAGCGCCCGCGCCGGCCGACGGCTCGGCCTTCGGCACGTCGGTCTGACGTGAGCGGAGGCGGCGCCCGGTGAGCGCGAGGGACTGGATCGACAAGGACTTCTACGCTGTGCTGGGCGTCGCCTCCGGCGCATCGGCGGACGACGTCAAGCGGGCGTACCGCAAGCTCGCCCGCGAGCTGCACCCCGACGCCAACCCCGGCGACGGCGGTGCCGAGGCCCGGTTCAAGGCCGTGTCGGAGGCCTACGGTGTGCTCTCCGACCCGGAGAAGCGAACGCAGTACGACGAGGCGCGCCGGCTGTTCGGGAGCGGCGGGTTCCGTCCCGGCGGCTTCGGTGGCGCGGGGCCGCCCGGGTCGTTCGACGTCGGGGACATCTTCGCCGGCGCCCAGCAGGGTGCGGGCAGCGGTGGCCTCGGCGACCTGCTGGGCGGGCTGTTCGCCGG
>JALYQB010000637.1 GCA_030856045.1 Actinomycetota bacterium | reverse complement strand
GAGGGCACCCGCTCCGACACGGTGGTCCTCGTGATCTCGGGTCGGCTCAAGGTCATCGCCTCTGCAGCGGACGGCACCGAGGTGGTCCTGGCGGTGCGCGGGCCAGGGGCCTTACTCGGCGAGCTGGCAGCGATCGACGAGCAGCCACGGTCGGCGTCGGTGCGGGCCATGGAACCCGTCGAGATCCTGACCGTGGGATCGGGGGAGTTCACCACCTTCCTGCACGCCCACCCTCGGACGATGTGGCTGCTGCTGCGGATCCTCACCGGCCGGCTGCGCGACGCGGACCGCAAACGGGCCGAGTTCGGCGTCTACGACACCCTGAGCCGGGTCGCCCATCGCTTGGTCGAGCTGGCCGACCGCTTCGGCGAACCGACTGAATCCGGCATCCGGATCACTCTGTCGTTCACCCAGGAGGAGCTCGCCGGCTGGGTCGGTGCGTCACTGGAGGCCGTGACCAAGGCGCTCCGGATCCTCCGGGACCGCGGCTACCTGCAGACCCAGCGCCGCACGGTCACCGTGCTCGACATCGACAGACTCCGCCGGTCTTACTGAATGTGGACAACTACCGGTCCGCTACCGGTAGAAATCCCTGTTCCGCGACCTCATCGTCCGTCACCGTAACTACAGCAATCCGTTCCCAGCGGAGGGGTGACGACCATGCCAACCACGACACGGAGCGTGGCACAGGAGCCGCGTTCGCTGCCGGCCGGCAGCGGCGCGGAACCGAGCTGTCGCGGCGGGATATCCCGCCGATCGGAATGACCGCCTTCTGGATCGCTGGCATTCTGATATTGCTGAGCTTCGTGGCAGGGTTGCTGGTGGGTACCTCCTGGAGCATCCACGCGCTCGATCGGCGGTACCGCGATCTCGCACGCGAGCGGCGGCAACTGAACGAGTGGCGCCGCGCACTGCAGGAGGCCAGCTTGGCAGCCTCAGCAGCCAGCCGCGACGAGGACTGGCTGCGAGTGGGGTAGCAGGACAGGCGAAGAACAGTTCGCGACCCCGGGGCGCGGGCAGCCCCCCGACCTCCAGGTCAGGATCATGGTCGAGGTGCCCGCGACGGCACTCAAGGCGGCTGCCTTCGCCCCGCACGTCGACGTCTTCAGCATCGGCACGAACGACCTCTCCCAGTACGCGCTGGCCGCCGAGCGCGGCAACGACGCCGTCGCCGACGTAGCCGATCCCTTCGACCCTGGGTGCTGCGCCTCCTGGACGCTGCCTGCCGGGGAACAGGCGCCCGTCGCGGTCTGCGGGGAGCTGGCCGCCGACGAGCGGACCTGCGCGCTGCTGCTCGGGTTCGGGGTCCGCGAGCTCAGCGTCGCACCAGGAGCGATTCCGGTGATCAAGCAGGCAGTGCGAGGCATCGACAGCCGCGCTCGCCGCGACCGCCCTTGCCGCCGAGAGCGCCGACGCCGTCCGCGAACTCCTCGCCGGGCATCTTCCCGATCCGCAGCAGTGATCCTCTCAACCGGGCAGCCGTGCGGCGTCGAGCGTGGGGATGAAGTTTGCGCTTGCGCCGGTGAGCCGAGCGCAGACCCCGCACGTACTCAGCGAACTCCGCCGAGGCACCTACCCGCTCGTGACACCCCCTCACCTCGGTGAGCAGGCTCGCTGCCTGCTCGTAGCCATCACGCTTGGTGACAGCGACGGCGGCCTCGATCTGGCGGCGGAACACCGGGATGGCCTGACCCATGGGCCAGCCCTCGCTGCGCCCACTCCAGCGCCTGGCCAACCCGTTCGGCAGCCACCAGCTCCTGGCAGATCCGCTCGAGCGGCGGGCTGAGCTCAGATCCCGGGCGAGCACGTCGACCCCCGCTCGTACGCGAGGTCCTGAACTGGTTCCACGCCCGGGACGCCGGCCGAGTCGGCACGGTGGCGATCGAGGTCGACCGCTGAGTAAGGTCTACCTCTGAGGTGTCCGGTGCCATCAGCCGTCACCTTGATATACACCATGAGGAGTTTCCGGCGTTGTCAGACCATATCTCGTCTGCGTGGTACGCGGACTTCTTCACCGAACTTCCCAACGAATTCTGGCGGCGTGCGGCGTCACCGGAGTCAACGGTGGCCGACGTCGAGTTCATCGAGGAGCGCCTCGGCCTGACACCCGGGTCTCGAATCCTCGACGTCCCTTGCGGCAGCGGCCGGCACAGCCTTGCTCTCGCCGCGCGCGGCCATCGAGTGACCGGTGTGGATATCTCGACCGACGCCATTGCCCATGCCCGACGCACGGCAGCCGACGCTCACCTCGACGTCGAGTTCGAGTTGGCCGACATGCGGGAGATCCCGCAAGCCGGCGCGTTCGACGCGACCGTGTGTTTGGGCAACAGCTTCGGCTACCTGGACATGACCGGCACCCGGAAGTTCGTTGCGGCCCTGGCCGGTGCGGTCCGCCCTGGCGGCGGTCTGGTCGTCGACTTCAACGCGACAGCCGAGACCGTCTTACCCGGATACACAGAACTGCTCACCGACGGCGGGTTCACCGACATCGAGCGGTACGCCGGAGTATCAGTCGACCGGCGCGGAGCTCGTACGGTGCGCCGTCTGGCCCTCGCCCAGGTGGCCGCTGGTGTAGATGTGGTGGATCGCGGTGGCGCTGTCGCCTCGACGGTGATGTCTCCTGTCTGCATGGTGCGTGGCTCACCTGAGCTCCTCGGCACCGCGGGTGAAATGATACCGGCTGATCAGGCGGCTCGCCGCGATGTCGTACTCAGTCGTCACCGCTCGTCGAGGGTAGAGGCGAAGCGTACGTACCCCCAGTACCTTGGCAAGCTCGCGTAGCACCGGCAGTGCGGGTGACGGGTACCCCTGATCGTGTTATGCCAGCTCGGCGAGCACCTCGTCGCTGACATCGGCCAGGCGTCCTTGGCCCACTGGTCGACGTCGCGGTCGGTCAGGGCGACGCAGGCCGGACTCTTGTGGGCACCCAGCTCGAAGCCCAGACCCCAGTCATTGGGGCGCTGCATCCCATAGCCGGGCAACACGCCGTCCAGGCCGGGGTAGGCGGTCTGGGTCGCCTTGGCGAGGGTCTGCGGCGCCAGCAGGGTGGGTACCTGCAGTTCGGCGGCGAACCGGGTCAGATCGGCGCAGGTGGACACCCCGCCGAAGCCGGCGGGGCCGTCCAACCTTGACGCGGTCATCCCCAGCGGCCCGAAGGCCCCTCAGCCAGGTAGTCCGCGAACCGGATACCCGACGCGGCCGCCACTGCGTCGGCCAGCACCGCGAATCCGGTGTGGGAGTAGATCCACTTGGTGCCGGGGACCGCCCAGATCTCCTCGCTGTCGAACGCCAGCCCGGAGGTGTGCGCGATGAGATGACGCACGGTGGCACCCGGCGGATGGCGCCGGCGCTACGACACCCTCGCCCACCACCGCCGGCTCGACGAGGCTGTGATGAACGCGGCGAGCACGGCGCTGCTCGGCGAACACGACTTCGCGGTGTTCTGCCGCAACCGCGAGGGCGCTACCACGGCGCGCGCCTTGGAGCGCTGGAGTGGACCCGCGTCTTGGCGCCCGCGCTGTAGCATCTCGTAGCACCATGACTTACCATCCTGGTATGACCGCACAGACCCCACGCGAGATCACCCAGCGCGAACTCCGCAATGACTCTGGGATGATCATGCGCGCGGTCGAACATGGCGAGTCGTTCACGATCACTCGTAACGGAACTCCGGTCGGACGGCTCATCCCACTGCGTCGCCGTACCTTCGTTCCGCGCCAGGAGGTCATGGCTGCCTTCGCCACCGCACCGCTCCTCGACGCCGAGCGGTTCCGCGCCGACATCGACGCGATTGCCGATCAGGACCCGGCTTGCCGTGAGTGGTGAGACGCACGATCGCGGCCTGATCGACACGAATGTCCTGATCCACTTGGCCGCTCTCGATGCGGCGCACTTGCCCGGCGAGATGGTGATCAGTGCGGTGACGCTGGCCGAGCTGTCTGCTGGGCCCCACCACACCGACGATCCAGCCGAGCGCGCCCGGCGGATGAGTGTCCTGCAGCATGCCGAGGCCACGTTCGAGCCATTGCCGTTCAACACTGAGGCGGCGCGAACATTCGGGCTGGTGTCGGCTGCGGTGGTGGTAGCGGCTGGGCGCCGGCCCCGCCGCCGGATCGCGGATCTGATGATCGCGTCCATTGCGGTCGCGAACCGGCTTGCGCTCTACACCACCAATCCGGGCGATTTCACCGGGCTCGACGATCTCGGAACGATCGTCGCGGTGCCA
>JALYQB010000563.1 GCA_030856045.1 Actinomycetota bacterium | reverse complement strand
TCGACCCGTTCCAGCTGCGGTCCTGCGAGGCGCTCGAGGACGGGCACGGTGTGCTGGTGTGCGCCCCCACCGGAGCGGGCAAGACCGTGGTCGGCGAGTTCGCGGTGCACCTGGCGCTCGGGCAAGACCGCAAGTGCTTCTACACCACGCCGATCAAGGCGCTGTCGAACCAGAAGCACGCCGATCTCGTCGCGCGGCACGGCGCGCGCAATGTCGGGCTGCTCACCGGGGACACCACGATCAACCCCGCCGCACCGATCGTGGTGATGACCACCGAGGTGCTGCGCAACATGCTCTACGCCGGCAGCGCGACTCTGGGCGGGCTCGGCTACGTCGTGATGGACGAGGTGCACTACCTCGCCGACCGGTTCCGGGGCGCGGTGTGGGAGGAGGTGATCCTGCAACTGCCCGAGTCCGTACGGCTGGTCTCGCTGTCCGCGACGGTGAGCAACGCCGAGGAGTTCGGCGAGTGGCTGGTCGACGTCCGCGGGGACACCACCGTGGTGGTGGACGAGCACCGCCCGGTGCCGCTGTGGCAGCACATGATGGTCGGCGGGCGCATGTTCGACCTGTTCGCCGAGCGCCGCGGCGCTGAGCTCGTCGTCGACCCGACCCTGCTGCGCTCCGTCGAGGAGCTGGAACGCCGCCACGGTGGCTGGTCACGGCCGCGGCGCGGTCGCGACGGCGGCGAGCCCCGGTTCCGCCCGCCCGCGCGGGTGGACGTCGTGGAGCGCCTCGACCGTGCGGGGCTGCTGCCCGCCATCACGTTCGTCTTCAGCCGCGCCGGGTGTGACGCCGCGCTCGCGCAGTGCGTACGCAGCGGCCTGCGGCTCACGTCGCCGGAGGAGGCGACCGAGATCCGGCGTGTTGTCGACACCCGGACGTCTGGGCTGCCCGAGGCCGACCTCGGCGTGCTCGGGTTCTGGGAGTGGCGTGAGGCGCTCGAGCGCGGGGTCGCGGCCCACCACGCTGGGATGCTGCCGGCGTTCAAGGAGACCGTCGAGGAGCTGTTCGTCCGCGGCCTCGTGCGTGCTGTGTTCGCGACCGAGACCCTCGCGCTCGGAATCAACATGCCGGCGCGCACCGTCGTGCTGGAGCGGCTGGTCAAGTACAACGGCGAGGCGCACGTCGACCTCACACCGGGGGAGTACACGCAGCTCACCGGGCGGGCGGGGCGTCGCGGCATCGACATCGAGGGCCATGCGGTCGTCGTGTGGCAACCGGGCGTGGACCCCAAGCAGGTCGCCGGGCTGGCGTCGACGCGCACGTACCCGCTGCGCAGCTCGTTCCGGCCCGGCTACAACATGGCCGTCAACCTCGTCGACCGGGTCGGTGCCGCGGCCGCACGGACGCTGCTGGAGCAGTCGTTCGCGCAGTTCCAGGCGGACCGCTCCGTGGTGGGGTCGGCCCGGCGGATCGCGCGCAACGAGGAGGGCCTCGCCGGGTACGCAGCGTCGATGACGTGTCATCTCGGCGACTTCGCCGAGTACGCCGACATCCGCCGCCGGATCTCCGAGCGTGAGCGGGCGCTGGCGAGGGAGGGCGTCGCGCAGCGCCGGGCGCAGGCCGCGGTGTCACTCGAGGGGCTGCAGCGCGGCGACGTCATCGCGGTGCCGGGGGGCCGCCGCTCCGGCCTCGCGGTCGTGCTGGACCCTGGTGCGGACCCGGTGGACGGGCCCCGGCCACTCGTGCTCACCGAGGACCGGTGGGCAGGGCGCCTCGGCGTCGGGGACTTCGCCGCCCCGGTCGAGGTCCTCGGGCGCATGCGGCTGCCCAAGCGCGTGGAGCACCGCGTCCCGCGGGTACGCCGGGATCTCGCGTCGAGCCTGCGCAACACCGGCATCGAGCTCCCGGCCCGGCCCCGCCGTCGCTCCGAGGCAGCGGACGACGCCGATCTCGCGGCGCTGCGGCGGGCGCTGCGGGCGCACCCGTGCCACGGCTGCGACGACCGCGAGGCGCACGCCCGGTGGGCCGAGCGCCACGACCGGCTCGCGCGGGAGACCGAGACATTGCGCCGGCAGGTCGCGGCGACGACACACTCGCTCGCGCGCGCGTTCGACCGCATCCGCGGGCTGCTCGAGGAGCGCGGCTACCTCGACGGGGAGCGCATCACCGAGCACGGTCGCAGACTGTCCCGGCTGTGGTCGGAGACCGACCTGCTCACGGCCGAGTGTCTACGCCACGGCGTGTGGGACCCGCTCGGCGCGGCGGAGCTGGCCGCGGTCGTGTCCGCGCTGGTCTACGAGACGCGCCGCGACGAGGCGCTCGCCCCCCGCGTGCCCTCCGGAGCGGTGGCCGACGCACTCGCCGGGACCGTGCAACTGTGGGCCCGGCTCGAGTCCGACGAGCGCCGCCACCGGCTGGAGCGCACCCGCGAGCCGGATCTCGGGTTCGCGTGGCCGGTGTACCGGTGGGCGCGGGGTGAGTCGCTGTCCGCGGTGCTGATCGCCGCGGAGAAGAACGGCGCGGAGCTCTCGGCCGGAGATTTCGTGCGGTGGTGCCGGCAGGTGATCGACCTCCTCGACCAGATCCGCGGCGTCGCAGGCGAGGGTGCCCCGGTGGGTGAGGCCGCCGGACAGGCGGTGCGCGCGCTGCGTCGTGGAGTCGTCGCCGTCGGTGAGGGGTAGAGAGCCGTGTCGATGCCGCGGATCGTCCCCGGTTCCGCTGACCCGCGCGCACCCGCTGTGGTTGGATCGCGCCGGAGGCTCGAGCAGAGCCCGCACCACCGACCCGGAGGCTCACGATGAGCACGCCGCACGGTCCCGATGAGCCGCAGCGGGGGCGGCCGCCGCCGGGCGAGGGCCCCGGCGCTCCGG
>JALYQB010000558.1 GCA_030856045.1 Actinomycetota bacterium | reverse complement strand
AGGGCATGGCGAACCCGTCCCCGCCGTGACCGATAGCCAGGGTGCACACCTTGACAGTGGTAGAGCGCAGGCGCCACTTGTCGTACCCGTAGAGCGCCACCTGCTCAGAGAGCCGGGCCGCGCCCTCATCCGTGGGGTCCGTCGTGGACGGTGAGATGTCGTAGGAGGGCACGCGCTGCGTCGCCGCTGACACCTTCGCCTGCACGATCGGGCGGATGTAGTTGTACTTGTTGCGGACCCGGTGGGAGGGCTTGCCGCCGCCGTTCGCCGCCGTGACCGTGGGCTGGAAGCTGAGGGTGCCCTTGTCCGTCAGGTACCAGTACGTGTCGCCGCGCTCGAACCTCATGCACAGGCGGCGTCGGTGGGCGTCCCGGAGCATCTCCTTACGCCCGCGCTGGAGCTTCTCGCCCAGGCTCGCGGGGATCTCGAGGCCCGTGGGTCCCTTGACCCGCTCACGGGCCGCGTCCATGAGGCTCACAGGGACTCCGTGGCAAGCATGTCAGCGAGCTCGTCCTTGCTCACGTCCACGCCGCGGGCAAGCCACTGGGCGGCGTCATCGTCCATCGGGACGAGCGCGGGAGCCTCCGGGGTCTGAGCGATGCTGTGGTCCACTGCGGCCTGCTCGGGTGCCTGGATGCGCTGGAGCAGGGTGTTGATCTGCTCGTGGTGCAGGGCGCGTTCGGCTGCCGCGTGGTCGCGTTCGCTGCTGATGAGCTGGACGAGCACGACGAGCGTGCACGCGGTGAGCGTGAGCGCGGCCAGGGTCAGGCCGGCGAGGACGTACATCATGGGCCTGCTCCCTTCGGTGGTTGGTCCTGCGGGGTTCTGCCTCTCAGCAGAAGCGGGACGGGCCTACGTGCGGTTGTAGGCGCCCGCGTTGTCCGTGGTCGAGGAGATATGGCCGGTGCCGGTCCCCATGAACAAGGGCGTCGTGTTGCCACGGACGTTGTTGGACATCACGACCGCGTTGAGCGTGGTGCTCTCTATCGAGATACCGGTCGCTCCGAGCGCGCACCGGTTCCCGGTCACCACGACATCACCGGACGCCACCGCCGCGGCGTTGACGCCGACCCTGACCCCCACCGTGGAAGTCGTCAAGGAATGCCGGATCACGTTGCCGGTGATTGAGCCGTCGGTGAATGCCCGAGCGTAGATCCCGGAGATACCCGTGCCCTGGCATTCCACGGTGTTGTCAGCCACGGTGGAGTAGCTGAGCGAGTCGACCAGGATGCCGTGCGACGTGCTCGCCCTGCGGATCGTGTTGCCCGTCACGCTCACATGGGTTGCGCCACCGCCTGAGACGACTATGCCGCTCGCCACCGTGTCGATGGCGTTGTCGCCGATAACGGCCTGACTGAACAGTGGCCACGCAGAGCTCGTCGAAACGTTGATCCCGTTGGTGACGCACTGCGTTACAAGGTTCCCGGTGACCGCCACCCGCAGCGCCCGGGCGGTCAAGTGCTGGACGATGATCCCGTGCCGAGCGCAGTTACGCACCGTGTTACCCGAGATGACACCCGAACTGGCCTGGAAGCTGATCCCGTCCTGCTCGGAGCCCATGACGGTGTTGCCGATGAAGCTGATGTCCTCCGCCCCCGGGTGAGCGTCGAAGCCGGCGTCAATCATCTGCGAGGCGACACACCCGATCGTCACCGTGCGACGAGGTACACCGCGAGCGGCCGGCGCGCTACCCGTCGTGCCGCCATGCGTGACCAGGTGCCGCATCCGTATCCCGACGCAGTTCTCCATCGTGATGTCCTGCGAGGTCTGACTGATGGCGATGCCGTACCCCAGCCCGGCCTTGGCGTTGTCGCCGAAGTGGCACCCGGATACCCGAGAGCTCACGGTGTCGGCCAGGATCACGCCGTAGTAGTGGCAACGCTCGAACGTGCAGTTACGAACCTGGACGGTGCGCCCCAGATCTACCCGCACCCCGGTGATGAGCAGCGTGTTGTCCGCCGGGCCGAGGAACCGCAGGTCGGTGATCGTGACGCCGACCACATGGTTGACCTTGGCGAGAGCTGCAAGGTTCGCTGTCGTGTAGGCGTCCACGAGCGGGTCATGGAGGCTCATCGCCGCCGCCGATCCGATCCGGGCCTGCTCACCGTTCTTCAGGCTGGTCGAGCCGGTGAGCGCATCGGAGTAGACCTTCACCCAGTCACCGTCCGCGAACCCGGCCGAAGGGGCGGCGACGGTTTCGGCGTTCAGCGCGGCGTTGGCGGTTAGCGCGACGGGTGTGCCGAATGTCCCGGCTGCCTTCACCGCCTCGAAGGTCCCCGTGACCGCCGAGAAGTCCAACGTGGAGCCGTTGCCGCTCCCCTTGAGCGTGACGTTCGCGCCGAGGGTCAGCGTGGCGCTGATCTTGTAGGTGCCGCGCGGGAAGAACACGACCCCGCCACCCGCGCTCCCGGCCGCCGTGATCGCGGCCTGGATCGCAACCGTGTCATCCGCTACGCCGTTACCGACAGCCCCGAACCTCGCGTCCTTCACGTTCAGGACCGCGTCCTTGAGAACGGAGAGCCCCAGCACCGTCGGGTTCGGGAACGTCCCGGCGAGGTCACCGCCCGCGCCCCCGCCTACCACGCTGAGTAGGGGCTGGCCCGGAGTAGCCCCGGACTCCTCACCACTGATCGGAGTGGTCGTATCCGTGACCATGAGCCCATCAACTTCGTAGACCCGATACCCCGTACGACGCGCCATGACGGCCTCCTACGCCTCTACGGGCTGCTTGGGGGGACGCCCGGTCTTGCGGCGCTTCGTGAACCCTGCGGACTCCATGACATCCACCGCATCCAGCGCACGGTTCGCCTCATCCAGCTCGGCCTCAAGACGTTCCGCTCGTTCGTTCGCTTCCGCGAGTTCGGCCCGTAGCTCCGACGGGTCCGCCATTCCGATCTTCTCGGCGAGCAGACGGATCGCCCGGACGCTCACGTACACGCGCTGATCGAACGCCGGGTTCACCCCATCGTTCATCTCCGACTCCGAGTCGATGAAGCCCTCGGAGTCCTCCCTGACGGCCGGGAGCACAGCGCACCGGCCCGGAGCCTTCTCGGGATGTGCGACCAGACGCATCGGTTAGAGCGCCCCCTCGAGATCCAGGATCGTCCGGGACAGCTGGTTGACGCCATCGCGGTCGAGGACCAGCGAGCCGCCACTGATCTTCAGTTCCGCGGTGCCGAGCTCGCTCGTGATCTCCAGCTTGCCCTTGTTCTTCTCGTCGCTGGACTTGACCTCACCGAAAAACGGGAGACGAACCCCGCCACGGTCCACGGGCTTGTCGAGGTCGTAGCCGTTGCGCTTCTCGGACAGTTCGTCGCGCGCATCGGCGGCGGCGGCGTTCTTCTTCTCGGCCATGACGGCCTCCTTGGTGTTGGGGGTTGGGTCCTGCAAATCGGTTAGCTGAGCGAGCCCATAGGCGGGCCGGTCACAGAGGGGCCGCCCGCCAGAAGGCGCTCAGGGGGCGCCGTGTCCGGGGTCCAACCCAGACGCTGCGCGGGAGCGTTCTGCTCCTCCATCGGGAACCACGGCCGGTGCATCGCCGCGTACCGGATCGCGTCCAGG
>JALYQB010000557.1 GCA_030856045.1 Actinomycetota bacterium | reverse complement strand
GACGTGCGCAGCCGTGCGGAGGCCGTCGCGGCCGGATGGTTCGGACCCGTCGTGGCCGACGCCGTGCTCGGGCGGATCGGCGACGTCGTGGCCGCGGCGCGCGGCGGGGCCGGGGTGGTGCGCCGGGTCGCCGAGCCGCGGGAGTCGCAGCTGGTCGGGCACCATGGCGCGCGCGACGACGCGGAGCGGCTCGTCCCCTTCCTGCTGGTCCGGGGTGAGGAGCACGGGTGACGGTCAGCGGTACGAACCCAAACCTCGGTCGGCGATGGGGACCGCCAGCAGGTCCCCGTGATCGCGGTCGCGCAGCTCGATCCCCAGCAGCCACGGCCGCGGGGGAGTCGTTGATCCCGTCGCTGGACAGGATCACCACCGTGCGGGACTGCTCGGGTGTGCTGGGCCGAACGTAGCTGCGTAGTTCACCCCGCCGCACGGAGGTCCGCCTCGACTGCCGCCAGGTCAGCGTCGTCGGCCCACGGCATCGCTCGCCGGATCTCCCAAGTCGGTTCCCAGCCACCAGGTGGTGTTCTCCCTCGACTCGACTCGACTCGACCTGGCGCTGCGCGGTCGTTCTCACCCCAGCCCAGGCTGCCGAGCTGGCCGCGACGCTCATTGGCGCCGCGGACGCCAGCGGGTAAGCCCCCCGGATAACGAGCGGCCGAACACGGCCAGTTGACCAGGCCATGCGGAGGGTGACGGAGGTGGGCCCCGGCGCCACCGCCACCGCCGTCTCGCGGTATACTTGCCCCCGTAGCGCCCCGCCGTCCTCCGGGATTGGCGGGGATTTTTTATCCTGGGGGTGCGTGCCTACGATGAGTGATCGAGTCGCTGTCTTCATAGACTATCAGAACGTGCACTTAGTGGCGCATGAGCTGTTCGCGCCATATGGTAAGCCCATTCACGAGACTATCGTACACCCCTTGAAAGTAGCTGAGCGCATCGTCAGTAAGCGGCGCGGGGACAATCAGCTCATCGCTGTTCGGGTCTACCGGGGCAGGCCGAACCCTGAACGGCAGGCGACCAACGCGGCTGCCAGCGATGCCCAGACCGCAGCGTGGGAGCGCGACCGGACGTGTCAAGGTTATCCGTCGCAATCTGAAGTACCCACGGGACTGGCCCGACACCCCAGCACGCGAGAAGGGCGTCGATGTCGCCCTCGCCGTGGACTTCGTCCGCATGTCGATGCTGAAGGAGTGCGACATCGCAATCCTCTTCAGCGTGGACGCCGACCAGCTCACCGACCCGTCGACGTCGCCCCGGCCGGGTCAACGCCGATCACCGCGTCTGTACGGGCGCGCCCGTACAGAGCAGCGAGGGTGGGCTCGCCTGCGGTGGCGAGCAGCAGGCTGACCATCGGGTCGGCCGGAGGAACGGGTTCGGCCCCCAGCGAGGCGAGGATGGCGTCGACGGCCTCCATCGGGACGCTGGAGCGGGCGAGGAGATCCAGTAGTTCGGCGTTGCGCAGCTGGTGGGCCGGGCTGAGGACAGCGTCGATGTGGTCGCGGCGGCGGGCTTGTTCGTCGGCCTCGCTGGGGCGCACGACGGGGGCGTTGGTGTAGGTGGCCACGGCTTGGTGGATGGCGTCCAGGGCCTTGGCGCCGAGGTTGCGCAACTCCGTGAGCCCCTCGTCGGGAGCGGCTGCGAGTTCCTCGAGGGTGCTGAAGCCCTCCCGGCTCAGCAGTTTGTAGACCCGGTGGCCCAGGGTGGGCTCGGCGACCTCGAGCAGGGTCCGCTCGGCCGGAACCTCGTGCAGGGTCCACCCGGGCAGCGCGCCCTCGCGCAGCAGCGTCCGGAAGGTCTCGGCGAGCTTGCTGGTGCCGACGACGTGCAGCTCCCGACCTGGGAGGCGGAACGCCAGTGCCCGGCCACCGCTACCTTCGGTGAAAGGCACCCAGGCGGTCGCCGAGTAGTTGTAGGCGTGATCCGCGAACTCACCCAGGACCTCCTGCAGTGCTACTTCAGGGCCTCTGCCGACGCCCTCGATTCGGACCTGCACCGTCTCATCCTGCCTATCCATGAAGAACATGATGACCTCTGGTCGCTCGGATCATCCACAGCGGCGGGGCGGCCTCGGCGCACCGCGGTCGGCCACGCGTCGATCGTGCCACCACTCGAGCCGATCGGCGGACTCCCGGGGTGTTCGGGGCGCTGGCGGTGAAGATGTCACGTGAGGCCATGTGGCCGGTTGGCCGCCGCCAGTCCGCTCGTGGCGTCGAGCGCCGGTGGCGCGGACCCCCACGCCATCCGCGCATCGTCCGACCCCGCGACACTGGCGCAGGTCGCGGCCCTCCCCGACGAGGCTCTCGCGGCGTATGCCGAGGTGCTAGAGGTCGTGAATCGCGGCAGGAGGTCCACCGCATCGGCGCAGCTCGCGGCAACCTCGACGTCCGGGGGCACCTACCCTGCTCAGCTGCTCCGGTAAGGTTGCGAACCCGATATCGGGGCCGTCGCCGGCGGGGGAGAGGGGTCGACGTGCGGAGTTCCTCCGCGGCGCCGTGCGGCTGCACATCCTGAACCACACCGCCGGGGATGGCAGGTCACTCGCTCGCACGAAGGGGACCTCGTGAAGATCGCCGTCACGACACCCACCGGACACGTGGGATCACGGGTCGTGCAGCTCCTCCTCCAAGCGGGAGTGCGGCCGACGCTGTTGCTGCGGGACCCCGCCAAGCTCGACCCGGCCACCCGTGGCCGGGTCGACGTCGTCCAGGGCGACCAAGGCGATGCCGATGGGGTCGTGCGGGCGACCGAGGGCGCAGACTCCCTCTTCTGGGTCAACCCGCCGACACCGGATGACGACCCGGTCGCGGGGCATGCCCGCATGGGCGCCAGCGCCGCACGCGCGGTGGAGGAGAACGGAATCGCGCGCACCGTCTTTCTCAGCAGTGTCGGCGCGGAGAAGCGTTCGGGAGTGGGAGAGATCGACGGGCTGGCGCGGACCGAGGAGCAGCTGGACGCGACGAGCGCGTCGGTGCTCCATGTGCGCTGCGGCTATTTCTTCACCAACCTTCTCCTGGAGATCGAAGCCTTGCGCGAGGGCGTCCTGCGGACCGCGATGCCAGTCGACCTCCCGATGCCGTGGGTCGACCCGCGGGACATCGGCGAGGTCGTGGCGGCGAGGCTGCTCTCGGACGGCTGGTCGGGTCGCCACGTGCAGGCCGTGCACGGCCCGGAGGATCTGTCCTTCTCGCGCGTGGCGGAGATCGTCAGTCAGGCGGTGGGCCGTCAGGTGCGCGCCGAGACGATATCGGACGACGACCTCCGCAACTCGCTGCGATCAGCAGGCCTGAGCGACAAGCAGATCGAGGGTGTCGTCGGGATGTCCAGCGGGCTACGCGAGGACTTCGTGGCCGAGGACGAGCGCAGCATCCTGACCACGACGCCGACCACGTTCGCAGCCTGGGCCTACGCGCACCTACTACCCGCTCTCTGACGCCCGAGGACGTGCCTCGTGCGTCTATCCCGCCGAGCCGTACGGCGTCGTGGTGGCGCGGATCAGGGTCGGTGGATGAACGGCGCCAGGGCGATCGTGTCGACGGCGGTGGCGGCCGGGATGGACGTCTGCTTCGCCAACCCGGGCCCCACGGAGCTCGACCTGGTCGCGGCGCTGGACGCCACGGCGGGTGTCCGCGCGGTGCTCGGGACTTTCGAGGGGTCTGTACCGGCGCCGCCGACGGGTACGCCCGGATGGCTGGACGACCGGCCGCCACGCTGCTCCATCTCGGGCCCGGACTCGGCAACGGGATCGCGAACCTGCACAACGCGCGGCGGGCACATACGCCGATGATCAACATCGTCGGCGACCACGCCACCTACCACAAGCAGTTCGACGCGCCCCTGGAAAGCAACATCGAAACGCTGGCCGCCAACATTTCGGGGTGGACCCGCCGCTCCGCATCGACGGCTGATCTCGGCGCGGATGCCGCCGCCGCGGTCGTGGCGGCCCGCACTCCACCCGGTGAGATCGCCACGCTCATCCTGCCCGCCGACATCTCGTGGTCCGATGGCGGTCGCGCGATCTCACGT
>JALYQB010000520.1 GCA_030856045.1 Actinomycetota bacterium | reverse complement strand
CACCAACTATTCCGATGTCGCGGTTATGCCGAAGTCTGCGTGAAGAGCGAGGTCGCGGCGGTGATCTGGCTGCATAGTTCGGCATAACTACAGGGCTTCCGGCGATCCTTTCTACTCCGAGGAGAGGAGAGGATCATGGAAGGTCTACGTGGGGTGCCGCTGGTGTCGGGGCCCCTCCAAGCGCACGCAGAGGGGTTCATCGCCGAGCTGGCAGGGCTCGGGTACTCGCCGCGAAGTTTCGCAGCGCAGCTGCGGTTGCTGCGCCACCTTTCGGGGTGGCTCGCGGTGAGAGGGCTCGCCACGGAAGCGCTCACTGAGGAGATGGTGCGGGCGTTCGTCGCCGAGCGGCGGACGGTGACGACCAGCATGCGCTCCGAGCGCGCGCTCGCCCCGTTGCTTGGCTACCTACGCGCCCTCGGCGTCGCACCAGCGGCGGCGTCAGCGATTGCCTCGACGCCAGCGGAGGCGCTGCTGCAGCGGTTCGGCTCGTTCCTTTCGACCGAGAAGAGCCTCGCGCCAGCGACGGTGCGCAGCTACGTGTCGCTCGTGCGCCCCTTTGTCCTCACGCACGCCGGGCGCCCGGGCGGGTGGGCGTCGCTCGCTCCCCGCGACGTGGACGAGTTCATCGTCGCCCGGGTGGTCATCGAACGCCCGGGCTCGGTCTGCGTGCGGGCGAACGCCCTGCGGTCGCTGCTGCGGTGGATGTGGCGCGAGCGCCTCGTCCTGGCGTCACTCCCTGACGCGGTGGGACGCGTCGCGGCCCCGAGCACGGCGATGTTCGGGCCGGCCGCTCTGGACGTGGAAGCGGTCGCGGGACTGTTCGCCGCCCTGTCGGGGGACGGTCCGGGGCTCCTTCGCGACGAGGCGATGCTCGTGCTGCTGGTCCGCCTTGGGCTCCGGGTCGGGGAGGTGGCCTCGCTGCTGCTGGAGGACCTCGGTTGGCGCGCGGGGCTGGTCCGGGTGCGGGGCAAGCGCGGCCGCGTCGATGAGCTGCCGCTGCCCACCGACGTTGGGGGGAAGGTCAGCGCCTACCTGCACGGGGCCCGCCCGTCAGGCACGGGCCACCGCGAGGTCTTCCTCGCTCTCGCCGCCCCCCACGGGCCGATCACGAGGTCCGCGGTCACGAGCGTTGTCGTTCGTACCCGTGACCGCGCGGGCATCAAAGGTCCCGGCGCCGCACACCGGCTCCGGCACACCGCCGCCTGTTCGGTGCTCGCCCGTGGTGGCGGGCTCGCCGAGGTCGCCCAGCTGCTGCGCCACGAGCACCCGGCAGCGAGCGCCCGTTACGCCCGCTCGGACCTCGATGCGCTCGCCGTGCTGGCCCGCCCGTGGCCGGCGGAGGCGGCCCGATGACCCTCGACCTGCATGCTGCAGCGGCCGACTACCTCGCGGCGCGACGCGCCCGCGGCTACCGGCTTGCCGATCACGAGTGGCTGATCCGTTCCTTCCTCGATGACCTCGAGCGCCGCGACGTCACCACGATCACCGTTGCCGACGCTGTGGCCTTCGCCCGGTGGCGACCCGAGACCAATCAGCGCTGGCATGCCCAGCGCCTGCACGTCATCGGGGACCTGGCCCGCTACGTGCACGCGCTCGATCCGGCGGCGGCCGAGCTTGTCCCGGCCGGGCTGATCCGAGCGCGGGTCACCCGCCGACATCCTTACCTGTACTCCAACGAGCAGATCGAAGCGCTCCTCGCGGCGGCGTCCGCGCTGTCACCGCCGCCGCTGGCAGCAACAATGTCCACCCTGATCGGGCTGCTCGCGGTCAGCGGCATGCGAGTGGGCGAGGTGGTCGCTCTCGATGTCGGCGCCCTCGATACCGACCGGCAGGTGCTGGCAGTGACCGGCAAGTACGGGAGGCGGCGGCTCGTGCCGCTCCATCCAAGCGCCGTTGAGGTGCTGATGAGCTACCTCGGGGGCCGACCGGACGGGCCGCTGTTCGTCGGGGTGAGAGGGGCCCGGCTGAACGCCAACACGGCCCGAGCGGTCTTCGGCGCGCTCGTGCAGGAGTGCGGGCTCCAGGCGCGGCCGGGATGCGGCACCCCGCGCCTCCACGACTTCAGGCACTCCTTTGCCGTGCACAGCCTCACCGAGGCGCAGCGGAGCGGCTCGGACGTGGACGCGCGCGTTGCGGTGCTCGCCGACTACCTCGGGCACGTCGACCCGGCCTGCACATACTGGTATCTCGAGGCCAGCCCCCAGCTCATGGCGGCGGTCTCCGAGCGCGTCGCCGCGTCCTTCCGAAGGGGACACCAGTGAGCGCGCTCGCCCCGACACTGCAGTCGTTCTTCGCGAGCTACCTCTGCGGGCAACGGGCCGCGAGCCGCCACACCATCACCGCCTATCGCGACACCTTCCGGCTGCTCCTGGGCTACGTGCAGGAGCAGACCGGCGTCCGTCCGAGCGACGTCGACATTGCGATGCTCGACGCCGAGCTCGTCGGCGAGTTCCTCACGATGCTCGAGCAGCGCCGGGGCAACAGCACTCGGACCCGCAACGCCCGCCTCGCCGCGATCCACTCGCTGTTCTCGCACGCCGCGCTGCGGCACCCCGAGCATGCCGAGCTCATCGCCCGGGTGCTCGCGATCCCGTCCAAGCACGGGAAGCAGACCGTCGTGAGCTACCTCAACGACGCGGAGGTCGAGACGCTGCTCGCGACCCCGGACCGGGCCACGTGGAGCGGGCGGCGGGACCACCTCCTGCTGCTCCTCATGGTCACCACCGGGCTACGGGTCTCGGAAGTCACCTCCCTCGTTCGCGCCGACATCTCGACCGACCGCCGCTTCGCGTGCGTCTCCTGCACCGGCAAGGGCCGCAAGCAGCGCGTCACGCCGATCGACCGCCCCATGGCCGCGGCACTGAAAGCATGGCTCGCCGAGAACACGGGCAATCCCAACGCACCGCTGTTCACCGCACAGGGAACGAGCCATCCGCTCAGCTCCGACGCAGTCGCACAGCGGGTCAGACTGCACGCAACCGCAGCGGCTGCGACTTGCCCGACGTTGGCCACGAAGAACGTCACCCCCCATGTCCTTCGCCACACCTGCGCCATGCGGATGCTGGCCGCAGGGGTCGGGATGGCTGCCGTCTCACTGTTCCTCGGTCACGAGTCGCTGGCATCCACTCGCCCCTACATCCACGCCGACCTCAAGCTCAAGCAGCGCGCCCTCGACCGCACCGCCCCGCCGAGAACGAAGAAGGGCCGCTACCAGCCGACCGACAACCTTCTCGCCTTCCTCGAAGCCCTGTAGTTATGCCGAACTATGCAGCCAGATCACCGCCGCGACCTCGCTCTTCACGCAGACCTCGGCATAACCGCGACATCGGAATAGTTGGTGTTATCCCGATATCGGGATAACGACAACAACCAGGCAGAGCGCGACGTTCGCCCGACCAAGACCCAGCAACGCACCTCCGGCGGCGCCTGGCGCACCCTGCAAGGCCTCATCGACTTCGCCATCGTCCGGTCCTACCTCGACACCGCCACCAAGTGGGGACTCGACAAGCTCAACGCCCTCCGCCAGCTCTTCACCACCGGCGCCTGGCTGCCCGCAGCGCTCACCCCAGCTGAATAGCTACGTGTGGTTCACGTCACCGACCAAGTACACGGACGTACTTGCTGTCTTGCCGCGGCTGATCATTGAGTGGAGCGAGCGGTACATGCCCATGGGCGATCGCCTGAAGCCTGCTGGCAAGCCTCCGAGGTGTACCAACTGGCCCGGCCGGTGTTGAAGCACCTTGGACGGGTTGATCTCGGCGGTCTGGTATCTGACCGGGCTATGCGCTACGCCGAAGAAACCGAAGACCCGCTGCTGATCGCCGCGGCGACTTGGAGTCTCGGGCAAGCCATGTACGCGGATGACATGCCGCACGGCGCACTCCATGTTGCCATGACAGGCGCTGAGAAGTTAAGGCCGCTGTTACCTGATGGCACACCAGCGCATTTTGCGGCGTACGGCGGCCTGCAACAAGTAGCGGCCATCTCCGCCGTGCGGCTCGAGGACCCCTGGCGAGCCCGAGAACTGCTCCGTGGTCCAGCTCGGGAGGCCGCTGCTACGATCGGTGAGGGCCGCAACGACGTGTCCATTCACGGGTGAGCCGTGGTGTCAGGCGGTTGCGGGTGTGGGGAGCCAGGGGTTGCCGGTGAGGGCGTTGTGGATGGCGTCGATGGCGGGGATGTGGTGGCCGCGGGCGCTGGTGAGGTAGGAGCGGACGCGGCAGTATGCGGCGAGGGTGCTCAGGGTGTGCCAGTAGCCGGAGACGGCTTGGTGTCGTTTCGGGCCTTTGAGGGCCTGTTCGGAGGCGTTGTTGGTCCAGGGCACGGCGAGGTTTCGGGTGAACAGCCAGACCTG
>JALYQB010000518.1 GCA_030856045.1 Actinomycetota bacterium | reverse complement strand
GACGTGCTCCGCGCCGCCGCGGTCTTCCCCGCGGACCGCATCCCCATGCCGTCGAGCCCCTCGACGCTCGACGATCCCCGCGTCGTGCGCCTGTCCACGGCGGAGTGGCGCGGCTACTGACGTCAGTCGGACCTGCTCGGACCGCCCGATCTTCTCGACCCTACGCCGCAGGTGCCGAGGTCCCGGCCAAGATAGCCGCTACCCGGCCGATGCAGGTGTTGCGGGACACCTCTCCGACGGGGTGCACACGATCAAGGACGCCGAACTCGTGGTGCTGGCACTGCTGCGGGTTGCTCATCGCAGCGGCGCGTACCACAACCTGTGAGCCCACACCGGGACATGCCCTCGCTACCGTGCTCGTTCCGAGCTGGTTGCACTGTTCCAGTTGATCATTCGTCGGACTACTGAGCAGGGAGCCGGCAAGGTGCCGCGAGGCGGATGCGGACCGAGCACGGCTACGTGCTGCTTGGAGTGGTGGCACTCTCGGCGCGTGATGTCGATCGGTACCGGCCCGGAGCCGTACTCTCGGTGTCGATGAACCTGTCAGCCGTGGACGCTGTGCTCACCGGAGCGGGTGTCGCCTTCGCGTACCTGTTCGGGTCGCGCGCCACGGGTCGGCACTGCGCGGGCAGCGACGCGGATGTCGGGATCAAGGTGGAACGTCCCCTGCGCCTGCTCGAGGAGGTGGCGCTGGCGCAGGCGTTGGCCAGCGCGATGGACGTGCCCGCTGTCGACCTCGTCGACCTCGACCGGGCGCCCTTGCGACTCAAGGGACGGATCGTGCAGGAGGGGCAGCTCCTGTTCAGCGCCGACGAACCCGCTCGGGTGGCCTTCGAGGTCCGAACCCGCAGCGAGTACTTCGACTTCCGTCCCACCCTGGACACCCATCGACGCCGTTTCTTCCAACGGGTCGCCGCGGGAGGCCTCGATGGTTGATCTCGACCGGTGCACGAACGGCTCGAGACCCTCGGCACATACCTCCGTGAGCTGCGACGACTGCGTGAACTGCCGATCACCGAGTACCTCCGCGCAGAGGTGTACGCCGGTCGTTACCTCGTCCAGGTCTCGACCCAGACGTGCATCGACCTGGCCAACCACATCATCGCCTCGGAGGGATGGCGCGCGCCGCGGGACTTCGGTGACGCATTCACTGTGCTGTGCGAGCACGAAGTCATCAACGAGGAGTTGACGGGACGGCTTCGCGGTCTCGCTGGGCTCCGCAACCGCCTGGTCCACGTATACGACGAGATCGACGACCGCCGCGTGCACGACGCGCTCGCCACCGGGCTGTCCGATCTGGACGCGTTCGCGGCAGCCATCGCCCGGCTCGTCACCTGAGGCCAGCGCACGGTACGGTCACCATCCGGTTGGAACCCAAGCCGGTTCGCTTCAGGCGTGCGCCGCAATTCCTCGGGTGGGGACACGCCGGTCGAACCGGGCGAGGGTGTCGGGCCCGGGCGGCTACGGTGAGCATGGCTTCTCCCGCCACGCCGTTGCCGGATCCCGCGCTGGCGCCACCGCCGGACCCGCAGGCCATCCGCGCGTGTCTGACGCCGGGGTTGGCCGCCGAGTTCGACAGCGAGTGGGACATCGTGCTGGAGCGCGCGAAGCAGTCCAAAGACCTCGCCGGGGTGCACGACTTGCTGAACAAGTGGCGGCACACCGCGTACATCGACATGCGCGACCCCGGATCGCACCACCGGATGTTGGTCAAAGCCGAACAGATCATGCGCACCGGCCGCACCCCGGACGCGGCGCCGTTCGAGGACATGCAGGCATTGACCCCGGCAGCGAGTCGGCCGGTAGGTGTACCGCATCGTTCCCGACACCGCGGTATCGGGACAGGTGGCCGCGCTGCCCGCCGAGGTGCTACGCCGAGGTGCTCGAGGTACTCCAGTTGACACCGTGGAACGGGCGGCCACAGCACCCGGCCAACCCGGACGCGCCCGTCCGGCGCTGGGCGTTCGGGCCTCGGCCAAGCCAGGCCGGCCAAGTCGTCTACCTCATCCTGGAGGAGCAACAGGAGGTACACCTGCTGCTCGTGCAGTGGTGGGGCTAACCGGGCCGGCGCCGCTGCGCGACGTCGCACCCACCACTGCGCCCTAGCCAGCAGTCCCACAAGATCAGAAACCAAGTTCATCGGAACGACACGCTACCGAAAGATCGGATACTCGGGCTGTGACGAGCGCTTGTGGACCTTACGTCGTCCAGTACGACCCGAAGGCGCTCAAGCAGCTGACCGAACTCGACAAACCGGTGGCTCGCCGCATCGTGAAGGCCGTCGACGCGTTGAACGCCGACCTGTGGCGCATCCGGGTTGGCCACTACCGCGTGATCTACACGATCAAGGACGCCGAACTCGTGGTGCTGGCACTGCGGGTTGCATCCGGCGGTCACGTGCGCCAGCTGCTCGTCGAAGCGGTGACCGCAGCCGATCACCGGCTCACCGGCGCCCCCGAGCACGACTGACCGGCCCCGGCACCGCCCGGCAACCGCCATGTGGAGCCACTTCACGATCCGATCGCAGCATCCTGTGATCCGGACCGGTGCACCCGAGGGCAGCGCACGGATCAGCGATCAAAGCCAGTCCGGACTTGCTCCGCCGCTGCCGCCGAGATACGTCCGAGGTTCTGGAGCCGATTCACGAGTGCGGACATGCTTACATCAAGTGCGCCAGCCAGGTCAGTAAATGCATTCGTGAAGCCCACCTGGGGTCCAGTATAGAAGTTATCGATCAACTTCGCAGGCATGAGAAAAGCAGCGGCAAATGCGTTCGCACGCTGCTCGATTTCTCTCGGGGCCCACGGCCCTGTTGCTACAACCATATCTGCCGCTCGGTCCCAGTCAAGCAATAGATGGCCGAGTTCATGCGCCAGCGTGAAGCGCCGAATAGGCGGACGCACACCTAAGCGATAGGAACTGTTGATGACAACGCCAGATGCACCGTCGCGGCTGAGAACACTCACAGCTCGAATCTCGGGATCCTTGAGTTCCACAGAATTAACCTGTACTCCGAGGCCCTCTAGAACCCCCTCTACGTCTACCCTAGACTGAACAATGCTGGCCGAATGCTCCACCAACAGGTACCATGCTTGTTCACCAAGGAAACTGCCTTCCTCTCCAGGTGAAAGATCCACCGGTCGGCTAGTCGATCGAAGTTCAATGGCGTACTTCAGGAGACTCGTGCGAGTATTTCTTGGAGGAAGTCGGAGAAGTTGTCTATAAAGGGCGTGTACATCCTCCGGGGCGATGTCTGGCGAAAGGCAGCCAAACAATAGAGTCGCTGGACTGGCTAGCAGCACGGAATTTTCAGCGGCACTGCGTGACTGACCAATTTGATCTGCTCGAGACTCAAGCTCACGAGGCAGCGACGAATGGAATTCCCTCCACAGCTCCTGAAATTCACCAGCATTTCCCCCCACGCCGCTTAGCCAGGCAAAGCGGCCAGATTCGCGGGCGGCGCTGTGGATGGAACCTAAGTCAGCACTCAAGCGATCAAGACGTCCTTGGAGTGACTCGCCGTCTCTGAGGCGCGCCACCAGGGAGTCAACTGCGTCGAGCAGGGCGCTCGCTACCTTCTCGACACGCACGAGTACGCGACCTACGCTAGAAAAGGCCATTGACGGACCTTCACCAGCAACTGGCTGATCTCCGGAGGAAAACTCGACGAAGTCCCCGTAACGGCGAATATATAGATCGGGAAGCAATGCTCCTGGCGCGCTTGCACGGAGAGAGTGCCTTTCCTCCCACTCGAAGTGGGCATCCACCTGATCGGAAAGCGTATCGTCCCCCCGAATTAGCGACAACTCAGTCTGCATCGCGCCGTATTTGGCCATTGAGGCAGCAGTGACGCCCGCTTGTGGGAATACGCTGCGCTCTTCGTGAAATAAAGGATCCCAGTTGTCGATAAACCATTCAGTGATAGGAAGGAGATACCAGTGCGCGGCGCGCAGATACTCTCCCTGAACAGCATGTTCGCAAGCGTTAATGCCCCCCAGCCAAAGAGAGAAGGACCCCCACGAGGCTCGCTCATCCTCAGCAACCATCCAGTCGTCCAAATCATCCTGGATCAGTGTGAGTTCGATTGCGAAGTCGGCCGTATCCCCGCTGAGGTATCGCCACGTCACAGAAGACACGTTCAGCCTCTCTGTAGTCGATTCGGAATTCGACCCTCACGGACCCACTTCCTGCGGATCTTCGGTGGAACTCTTTTCCACTCAATAGGGAATCCGTGCCAGATCTCATTCCCATGTTGGTCGACAACGTTGTCCGGGTGTGCGCAGTAGGCATGCGAGCCGTCAGTGTTGAATCTCTTACCAGGACTTTGAGGATCCTCGGTCGCTTCTCTGAACAGTGTCTCCGCGTCAACATCGCCTGGGCAAAGAGTTCCGCGTGCGCCCGGCTGCCACGGAACCTTGTGGCGAGGGTTCGGCACATACACCTCGCCCATCACTCCCCTTTCCTCCGGCCAGAGACGACAGAAAGCCCTGCCCCAGCCATCGATCGAGATAGCCAGGCAGAGCTTTCACAAAAGATACCACGTGAGAGTAGTGGACGACAAGCAGGCTTGCCCGTGGGCGCTAGGTTGGCATCCGCTTCGGACACATAAGGTCTTCAGCCGACCCTCGTTGCACCGTGAACAACCGTCGAGCGAGGGCCGCGGCGCCGCGAGGTCGAGTTTGAAGCCCACACTGACCTGATCATGCCGAGGCGAACTCCGGCGAGCGGGAGGGGTCGAACTCGCCGTCGGTGACGCCGCGGCGGAAGGCGATCCACTCGTTCTCGTCGAAGACGAGGGTGGCGTCGGTGGCGACGGATCGCACCGTCCAGGCGTTCGACGCCGTAGTGACGGTGACCGCGCCGTTGGTGCCGGTCAGGTGGTCGGTGGTGACCTCGGCCAGCCAGGTCGACCACTGCTCGGCGGTGAAGGTGATCACCGGGCTGGCGGCGATCTTGGTGTCCCTGATCCGCGCGCCCGCGCCGGTGAGATCGACCTCGACGCAGCCGTTCTGCTGGGCCGAATAGCTCGACTTGAGCCAGCCCGCACGGCGCTTCGCGGTGGGCATGGGTTCCTCCGATGGTCAGCTCAATGCCGACAGGCGCGACCCGATCGCCTCGGCGGTGCGTGCCGGCGACAGGGCGGTCGCGCGAAGTCGGTCGACAGTGCGAGCATACCCCGCGACCTGCTGCTGATCCTGCACGTAGACCGCCCCGTTGACGATCTCCACGTACACGATCGACTGGGCGGCGGCGAAGTCCAACAGGGTGAACGGCCCGACCAGCCCGTCGTGCAGCCCGAGGGTGGTGGGCAGCACCAGCACCTCGATGTTGTCCCGCTCGGACACCGCGAGCAGGTGCTCGAGCTGGGCCTGCATGGTGGCCCGGCTGCCGATCGGGCGGTCCAGCACGGACTCCTCGATCAGCGCCGTCAGCCCCAGCGGCTCGGCGTCATTGGACAGTCGGCGCTGCCGTTCCATCCGCAGGCTCACCGTGCGCTCGTCGTGATCCGGCCGGACCCGGCCGCCGCCGGTGGTCACCCCGAGCGAGTACTCCTCGGTCTGCAGCAGCGCAGGCATGATGGACATAGCGTAGTCCGCGACGTGTGAAGCGAGGCCCTCCAGGCCGACGAAGGTGCGCAACCAGTCGGGCACCACGTCGGTCCACGGCGCCCACCAGGTCTGCCGATCGGCGCTGCCTGCCAGCGACGCCAGCCGATCGATGTCGGCGAGATCAGCACCGTAGAGGCGCAGCAGCCCGGTGATCTCCGCGGGCTGCTGCTGGTTGCGGCCGCTCTCCAGGTGCCCGACCTTGCCCGGTGAGCAGCCGATCTCCGTTGCCGCCTCGTTGATCGTCCTTCCGGCCCGCTTGCGGTAGTTGGTCAGTTGCACACCGATCAGCCACCGCAGGGCTGAGGGGTCTCCTCGCACCGCCACTGCTGCTCCTCTCCGTGATCCCGTCGAACGCGGCGACGGCAGTCTGCCCGACGGGCAACCACGGCATGTCACTCGATCGATGGATGGACTTCTGTAGAACACTACGTATGATAGTCCCTGTATCTAGAAAGAGATCCTACATAATCGAAGGTGGGCGTTCGTACGCGCCCACCCGTCCCCAAAGCACGCGACAGAGGGAAGCCGGAACATGCGGGAGCGGGAAGGCACCGCACGTGTTCCACGGCGACCCGCGAGCAGCCCGGTGGGCAGGGGCCGAGTCCCCGATCTCACCCTGCCCACCGGGTGTCCACCCCCCACCATGCGACCGGGCGAACACGCCGGCGCCGGGCGCGGGGGGTGGCCCATGCGGTGGCGCCGGAGGTGCTCCCGGCCGCCGCGTGACCGCCGGGATGCGTGGTGAGCACCAGGTGGGCTACCTCTGCGCGCGTCCCGTGCGTGCGGCAGCCGCGCCGAGCGCCCGCCTGCTGCGCATCCTCCCCGGTCCGCACGGCCGCGGCGCTCCCCACGCTGCAGGCCGTGCGGACCGGCCGACCCAGCAGCGGAAGGAAGCACCACATGAGCAGCCCGGATCCGTGCGGGGTGAGCCCCGACCTCGGTCGGTTGCTGGCGCTGCGTCGGGTGCTGCGCGGCGGCGTCGTCCAGTTCGGCCGCGACGCGTTCGTCAGCCGAGGTTGCCGCGTTCCCGGCTACCTCGGCTACTACCTGGTCGTGCTGCTGGCCGACGGGCACGTCCGGTTCGGCCGCCCCCAGGAAGGCACCGGCTACCTGCCCCTGCTGGTCACCAGCGAAGGCGAGCTCCTCCACGACGACCTCGATGACGCCTATCGACGACGGCTGCGCGCGAGTCGACGCGCGGTTGGCCACCACGACGGCCGGCGATCAGCCGACCACGCCGTCGTGGGCGTTGTCGGTCAGCGGCCGTAGCGTGCATGCCGTGCCTACCACCGCCGGCGGCTATCCGCCGATCGCCGAGCGGGTCGTCGACGAGCTGCTCGACGACCCGGCCACCGCCACCTGGGCCGGCGACCACCGCGCCGACGATCGGCTGCCCGACTGGTCTGCCGATGCGGTACAGACGAGGGCCGGCCGGCTCCGGGAGTCGGCGCACGCACTGGCCCAGGTGGACCCCGAGGTCCTCGATCCACCGGACGCCGTCGACCTGAAGCTGTTGCGAGCTGCGGTCGATGCCCGGATCTTCGCACTCACCGCGACCCGCGACCACGAGTGGGACCCGTTGGTGCACAACCCGGGTTTCCTGCTGCACAAGCTGCTCATCCGGCCCGCACCCGCCGCCGACCGGCTGGTGCCGCTGATCGGTCGGCTCGAGGCGCTGCCGGAGGCGCTGGCGGTGGCCGAGGCGGTGCTGACCGACTGCCCGACCGTCCACCTGGAGACCGCGGTCGGTCAAGCCGCCGGCACGGCCGCCCTGGTGCGCGATGAGGTCGCTGCGCTGACCGAGACCGAGCCGGGGCTGCGCGGGCG
>JALYQB010000502.1 GCA_030856045.1 Actinomycetota bacterium | reverse complement strand
CGGCAGCGAGGTCGGCGCCGTCCGCGGCGTCCACCAGCCGGAGCCGCGTCTCGGCGACGCCCGCCGCCCGCAGCCAGCGCGTCATGCCCCACGGCGAGATTCCCAGGGCACGTGGCCACCACCGCGTGGCCTCCCGGTGCACGAGCAGCTGGGCGGCTCCGAGGCGATCCGGCTCCAGCCGCGGGCCCGCCACGGCACCGCGGTACTGCCGGTCCAGTGCGGCGCGCAGCACCACGAGGACCGCCGCGCCGCACGTCGTCGGATCGACCTGCTCGACGAGCACCCCGTCGCACCGCTGCGGGCCGGGTGCGCGGTGTACCAGGCAGTCCGTCCAACCGGGTGGGGTGGTGAACGACGGCACGCGGACGGGCGTCGACCCGCCCAGCCGACGGGCCCACCGCCGCGGCGCGAGCACGACCGTGACGAGCGTCAGGCCGACTTCTCCCGGCGCTCACGGCGCGACGGCTGCCGGGTCACGATCGTCGGGTTGACGTTGTTCCTCACCGTCTGCTCGGTGATCACGACCTTGGCGACGTCGTCGCGGCTCGGGATGTCATACATCACCGGCAGCAGGACCTCTTCCATGATCGCGCGCAGGCCGCGGGCGCCGGTACCGCGCAGGATCGCCTGGTCGGCGATGGCGTCGAGCGCGGTGTCGATGAACTCGAGCTCGACACCGTCCATCTCGAAGAGCTTGCAGTACTGCTTCGACAGCGCGTTGCGCGGCTCCGTGAGGATCTTGACCAATGACGCCTTGTCGAGATTGGTCACCGATGCGACGACCGGCAGCCTGCCGATGAACTCCGGGATCAGCCCGAACTTGATGAGGTCCTCGGGCATCACGTCGGCGAACGAGTCACTGGTGTCGATGTCGTCCTTCGAGCGGATCTCCGCACCGAAGCCGAGGCCGCGTTTGCCGATGCGATCGTCGATGATCCGCTCGAGACCCGCGAACGCCCCCGCCACGATGAACAGCACGTTCGTCGTGTCGATCTGGATGAACTCCTGGTGGGGGTGCTTGCGGCCGCCCTGCGGCGGCACGCTGGCGGTGGTGCCCTCGAGGATCTTCAGCAGCGCCTGCTGCACGCCCTCGCCGGAGACGTCGCGCGTGATCGACGGATTCTCGGACTTGCGGGCGATCTTGTCGACCTCGTCGATGTAGATGATGCCGGTCTCGGCGCGCTTCACGTCGTAGTCGGCCGCCTGGATCAGCTTGAGCAGGATGTTCTCGACGTCCTCGCCGACGTACCCGGCCTCGGTGAGCGCGGTGGCGTCCGCGATCGCGAACGGCACGTTGAGCATCTTCGCCAACGTCTGCGCCAGGTAGGTCTTGCCGCACCCGGTCGGCCCGAGCATGAGGATGTTCGACTTCGCCAGCTCGACATCGTCGTCCTTGCCGTCGCGGACCCGCTCACCGGCCTGGATCCGCTTGTAGTGGTTGTAGACGGCGACCGAGAGATTGCGCTTCGCGCTGTCCTGCCCGATGACGTAGGTCTCGAGGAAGTCGTGGATCTCCGTCGGCTTCGGCAGATCGTCGAGCTTGACGTCGCCCGCCTCGGCGAGCTCCTCCTCGATGATCTCGTTGCAGAGATCGATGCACTCGTCACAGATGTACACGCCGGGTCCGGCGATGAGTTTCTTGACCTGCTTCTGGCTCTTCCCGCAGAAGGAGCACTTCAGCAGGTCGCCGCCGTCACCGATTCGTGCCATGGGCGCAGGCCTCTCGTCCCTCCTGGCGCGCGGTGCCCGCGTGCCTGGCTGCGTACGTCGTGTTGACGGTACCCGTCCCACCCCGTCCGGCGGGAGCACCAGCCTCCCCGATATCGCCGGGCGAGGCGCGGTGTGGCGAACGCTCGGCGTGTCGGGGAGACCGGGCAGCCATCAGGGCCGGATCGCCGACAGCTTCCGGATCTGGGTGATGTCGTCGATGATCCCGTACTCCTTCGCCTCCGGCGAGGTCAGAATCTTGTCGCGGTCGATGTCCTTGCGGACCTGTTCCTCGCTCTGGCCCGTGTGGTGGGCGAGCGTCGCCTCCAGCAGTCGCCGCATCCGGCCGATCTCGGCTGCCTGAATCTCCAGGTCGGAGACCTGACCGTAGACGCCCTCGGTGGCAGGCTGGTGGATCAGGATGCGCGCGTTCGGCACCGCCATCCGCTTGCCGGGGGTCCCGGCGGCGAGCAGCACCGCGGCGGCCGACGCGGCCTGGCCGAGGCACACCGTCTGGATCTCGGGGCGAACGAACTGCATCGTGTCGTAGATCGCCATGAGCGAGGTGAACGACCCGCCGGGCGAGTTGATGTACATGATGATGTCCCGGTCCGGGTCACCGGACTCCAGGACGAGCAGCTGCGCCATCACGTCGTTCGCGGACGCGTCGTCGATCTGCACGCCGAGGAAGATGATGCGCTCCTCGAACAGCTTGTTGTACGGGTTGGACTCCTTGACCCCGTAGCTGGTCCGCTCGATGAACGACGGCAGCACGTAGCGGGACTCGGGAAGGCCCCTGGGGGGCTGGAACTGGCTCATGTCGCAACTCCCTGGTGTGCGCAGCGGCTCAGTCGGGCAGCTGGCTGGTGCGGGTCAGGACATGGTCGACGAAGCCGTAGTCGCGGGCCTCCTCGGCCGTGAACCAGCGGTCGCGGTCGGAGTCGGCGATGATCCGCTCCACGTCCTGCCCGGTGTGCCGGGCGATGAGGTCGGCCATCTCCCGCTTGTGCTTGGTCAGCATGTCGGCCTGGATCTCGATGTCCGCCGCGGTGCCACTCACACCGGCCGACGGCTGGTGCATGAGGATCCGTGCGTGCGGCAGGGCGTAGCGCTTGCCGGGCGTGCCCGCGGACAGCAGGAACTGGCCCATCGAGGCCGCCAGTCCCATCCCGACCGTCGTCACGTCGGACTGGATCAACTCCATGGTGTCGAAGATCGCCATGCCGGCGGTCACCGAGCCACCAGGGGAATTGATGTAGAGCTTGATGTCCTGGGTCGAGTCCTCAGCGTCGAGCAGCAGCAGCTGCGCGCAGATCTGGTTGGCGATGTTCTCCTCGACCTGCGAGCCGAGCACGATGATGCGCTCGCGCAGCAGCCGCTCGAACACCGAGTCGTTGAGGGTCATGCCTGCGGTGGCGCCGCGCATCGCGGGCGCGCTCATCATCGGCGGTGCCGACGTCATGTGGGCCGGGGCGATGCGGGCGTGCGTCACGTGTCCCTGCCTTCTCGTGGGCCTTCTCGTGGATTTCAGGGTGGAGCCGACCGGTGATCGGTTCGCTGTCGACCCTAACCGTGGTCGCGGGTACCGACTCCCCGGCAGGCCGGGAGTTCACTCAGAGCGTGACGACGGCTCAGCCCGTGGTCGTGGACCCGGGAGCGGGGTCGGCGGAGCCTTCGGCAGTCACCTCGGGGGTCGCCGGGCCGAACAGTGCCCCGATGTCGACGGCGTTGCCGGAGGCATCGGTGACGGCAGTCCGCCGCACCACGGAGGCGAGCGCCTTGCTGCGGCGGACGTCGGCGAAGAGCGGTCCGATCTGGTTGGTCTGCTGCGCGTGCTGCACGAACTCCTCGGGGCTCACGCCGTACCGCTGCGCCTCGTAGACGATGCGCTCGGTGAGCTCCGCCTCGGTGACGTTCAGCTGCCCCGAGTCGGCGATGGTGTCGAGCACGAACTGGGTCTTCACGGCCTCCTCGGCGGACGCGCGCAGCCCGGAGTCGAACTCCTCGCTGCTCTGTCCCTGCTCCGTGAGCCACGCGTCGAAGCGCTCGTCGTCGTGGTCGAAGGCGTGTACCGCGTCGTGCTTGCGGACCTCGACCTCGGACTCGACCATCTTGTCCGGCAGCGGCACCTCCGTCGCGGCGAGCAGCGCCTCGAGGACCTTGTCCCGCGCCTGGACGCCCTGCTGCATCGTCTTGACGCGGCCGAGGCGCTCGGCCAGGTCCGCCCTCAGCTCGTCGAGCGTGTCGAACTCGCTCGCGAGCTGAGCGAACTCGTCGTCGGGCACGGGCAGTTCGCGCTCCTTCACCGACGTCAGTGTCACGGTGACCTCGGCCTCACGGCCGGCGTGCTCGCCCGCCACCAGCGTGGTGGTGAAGGTCTTGGTCTCGCCCTTGGAGGTACCGACCAGCGCGTCGTCGATACCGTCGATCAGCTCGCCGGAGCCGACCTCATAGGACAGGCCGGTGGTCGCCGCGTCGGGCACCTCCTCGCCGTCCACGGTGGCCGCGAGGTCGATGACGACGAAGTCGTGCTGCGCCGCGGGCCGGTCCACGCCTGACAGGGTGCCGAAGCGGGCGCGCAGCGAGTCGAGCTGCTCGTCGATCTCCGCGTCGGTCACCTCGACGTCATCGACGGAGACGGCGAGCTCGTCGAACGCGGGAAGGGTGATCGTGGGCCGCACGTCCACCTCGGCGGTGAACGCGAGGAGCTCACCGTCGTCCATGTTGGTGACCTCGATGTCGGGCTCGCCGAGCGCGCGCAGCTCGCTGTCGGACAGCGCCTGCACGTACATGGTCGGAACGACCCCGGTCACCACCTCATCGAGGACGGCACGGCGACCGACCCGCTGCTCGAGGACGCGCGCGGGCGCCTTCCCCGGCCGGAAGCCGGGGACGCGCACCTGCTCGGCCATCTTCTTGTAGGCGCGGTCGAAGTCGGGTTTCAGCTCCGCGAACGGCACCTCGACGTTGATCCTGACGCGCGTCGGGCTCAGCTGCTCGACGGTGCTCTTCACTGACTACTCCTCGATGCGGTGGATTGCAGGGTCCGCGCATCGCAGCGCGCGACACCAGCGGACGTGGCGTCCGAGTCTAGGCGACACACGCCGAGCGGGCTCGGTCGCCAGGCATGACTGCGGGCAAGCGGCGCAAGCCGGGGTGCCGAGGGCTCCGTCACCGGCAGCGGAGAGGTGGCTGTGGTGCCTGCTCGACACCACGCGAGGCGTTCCGCAGCGGATGGGCCACCGGGGCGGGCGGAGCTGACCCGGAACCGGAGACGTGACCCGTCGGGTGGCTGCCCGGTCGGGAAGTTCGACACGGTGGTGGTTCCGGGCGCCGTCGGAACCACCACCGTGTCGAACTCACGGGCAGCGCGGACAGGCCACGCCGCGACCCTCGCTGGTTACCGGCGCGGACGGCGGCGGCCACCGAACAACTGGCCCACGACTCGGAACGGCAGGGTCAGGACACTCATGACAGTGCTGATGATGCTGCCCGCGGCTCCACGGCCACGGCGGGCGGGCTGGCTCATCTCGATCGCCTCCTCAGGGTCACCGGAGGGGTACCACGGACGGGTGGTTGCAAACGTCACGCTACGTAGCTAGCAACCTCTCCATACTGTCATCGGCTCGTCGTCACGCCAGGTATCAATACGGATTCGCACTTCATCACTCCGGACCGCAGAGTGTGCGTCTGCTTGCATAAACCACGTAGTAGCCCGCAGTTCCCACACGCGTCGTAAGGTGCCGAAACCGCTCCAACGCATCACATCGAACCCGTACGCCTCGGCAAAGTCTTGGTAATTCTTGGGTGGCCGATCGAAGCGCAGGACACTCGTAGCCGTGTCAATCATATCCCACTCGCGGGGACCGATACAAACACGTTCAAGGTCAAGAAGAATTGCCGTGCCATCATGTACGAGCGAATTACTGATTTCGGCCTGACCATGGATGACGCCATGCTGCAGGACGGATCGGAGGCCGTCCAGCTCGACGGTAATTCGCTCGTACCAGTCGTTGAGCAGCGCGATATCTTCGGTCGGGTACTGATCGGCCAACACGGCCAGCCGATGCCGGGCGGTGGCGAGTGGCCGCCACTCGGGCAGGTCGATAGCAAGCAAGTCTGTCTGATGGTGGAAACGGCGTATGAGCGCACCGAACTGGCGATACGTCGGCTGCTTGCCTGGTACGTAGTCCCAGACGGTGCCCAGGCAACCTGCGGCCACCAGGGGCTGCTCGACTGGTAGGTCAACCAAGCGGACTACTGGCACACCAGCAGAACGTAACGCCTCCGCCACCTTCACTTCACGCTTAGTCACTTCAGCCGGGGTCGTCGGCCTGGCCACGCGAATGATGAAGCGGTCCCGTACCCTGAAGACACCGTTATTGCCGAAGCGCAGTAACTTAAGCCCGGCCGACTCCAGGCCCACCTGATTGAGCATGCGCTGAGCAGCCTGCCGCGCTTCGGCTTCGGTCCAGTTCAAGCCGACCGGATCTGCCTGTTCGTGCCGAGTCATACTTCCCTCGTCGCCAGCACCGCGCGGGCCCGCTCGCTAAACGCCCGCACGGTCGGCTCATGAGCGTACGGTGCCAGATGATCCCGAAGATCACGCAAGTATTCGCTGACGCGCTGTGAGCGTAAGCGCCCAACAGCAGGCATGGCTGTTATCCCCAGTTGGCAAGCATGTTCGAGATTGCCCTGCCGAACATGATTGGTGGCATGGATGATCTGCGTGATCGCGCGACTGCGCGGATAGCTGGTCTTATGCAGGTTCAAAGACATCTCCAGCTGTTGGTCGGCATCGGCATGCAGCCCCAGATCACGCAGGCAGCGACCAAACTTGCCGGCGAGCTCGGCCTCATCAAGAAAGCACGACCATGCTGGCGTCTCCTCTGCACGTACCCGGGAAAAAGCCTGCTCGGTCTTATCCATCAGAGCGAAGCATCCTTGCTTGTCGCCAATGACGGCCGACACCCTGGCTTCGGTCGCGGCGCAGATCGCCTGTATCACTGGCACGCATGCCGTTGCCCCGCTGCTGGCGAGGCGGGCGAACACCAGGGCATCATCGCGATCATCGAGGTACAATGCCTGGTGGCTCATAGCGGTCACTACCCTCGCGCTCAGCGCGGGATCGTCAGCCGTGCGGGATAAACTCAATGCGTGAACAAAGTGCTGCCGAGCGAGACCATGCTGACCAGCGTCATAGGCGATGAAGCCGGTCGTGAGCGTCAAACCCGCAGCAGCGGCGAACAGTCGCCTACCGACTCTCTCGGGATAGCGACCCTGCAGCAGGGGCGTAACCTCGCTCCTGAGGTAAGCCATCGCCATGGACAGCACAGCGCCACCGCCGTGCTGAGCGTCCAAGGCGATGAGACTATGCTGCATAGCATTGAGCGCCTCGATGTCCACCAAGGTGACAGAGCGCCAGCCGTTCGTTCGCTCACATGCGACGGCAGCGACACCGTGCTTGAGGAAGTCTCGACGTAGCGGCGCAGCCACCTCCTCGGCGATCGATTCGGGGACCGACCTCACCGTATCCAGCCCCGCGGCATCGTCCAGCAACTCGGCCAGTGCCTCGTGCGAGACGCCGAGCGCCCGTGCCGACTTGGGCCGGGTCCACGGCTGCGGACGGGTTTCGCCCCGCTCCCAGCGCCCAACTGTTGAGGTCTCGACCCGCAGGGCCTCAGCGAGCGCCTCCTGGCTATAGCCGGCTGCCTTTCGGCACTCAGCAAGGCTACGGCGTCTGACGGGCATGTAATGACTCCTCGCGGTAGACGAGTTTCCGTTCTGTGGCCGAGTGTATGGTCTCTCACTGCGATCTCCGCAGGCGGGGCGTATCGCTGCCTTGGAGATGCCTGCCTTGTGCGCTCCTCGCGCTCTGTCATTGGCCATCTTGTCCCGCTTGGCTTCTCCCCAGGCACCCAGCGCCGGGCTGAAGCGTCAGCCGGTGTCCCTCAGCGGACGCCTGTCTGCTCCGTTCCGGCTTACCGCTCCCCGACGCTGGGTACCGTCCAGGACGGACGAAAGGCGAGGAGTCAGCATAACACCCATGAGTACGGCAGGCGAAGACAGGAAGCAGTGCCGTCACGCGGACGATGCCGTGCTGCCCAGCGTGCGCTGCGTTCTCCGTGACGACATCCATCGCTTCGCAGCCGAGATTACCGAATGCGTCGCGACGCTGCAACAGTACCGCGAGCTGGCCGTGCGGTTGCAGCGCGTCAGTGCACGGTCAGCCGCTACGACCGGCGCCTGGCCGCCCGGCGACGGGTATCCGAGCCGTGATCCGCATCGACCGCGAACTGCTGGCCGAGCTGACACGCCTCAATACCGATGTGGTGGCGCTGGCAATGCGCATCATGGACGATAGCGTGACAGCCGACGAGCAATACGCCTTTGCCGATCGGCTCATTGCCATGGCGGCACAGTTGCAGGTGCGAGCCTCGAAGCCGTGGCTCGTGGTCGAGGGTGACGTGGTAGCTGCGTCGCATTACGGCAATGGCACAGCGAAGCACCGGGAGCGATGACCAGCGCGTCCATGGTCTCGTCACTGCCAGCACGAGCTGGCACGAGGTGGCACCGCCGAGACCACCCGCTCGACTCGCAGCCAGCGCAAGACGGCCAGACATGCGGGAAGCCCTCTCCCGGAGGAGAGGGCTTCCTGTGTTGATCTTACCGACGTCGGCCTACTCGGTCTGGTCCTGTCGGGCCAGGGTTCGAGTAGAGCGGCGATGGTCGGGGTGGCGGGATTCGAACCCACGGCCCCTCGCTCCCAAAGCGAGTGCGCTACCAAGCTGCGCCACACCCCGTTGCTGCTGATGGTGAGCGTACGCGGTCGCGGTGCCATCCCTGGTCACCA
>JALYQB010000487.1 GCA_030856045.1 Actinomycetota bacterium | reverse complement strand
CCCACCGTCGTACCTCCGCGTCTGTACCTTGCGCCCGTGACCTCCAGCGACGGACCGCCGAGGTCGCTCACCAGATCGCGCGGGCCGCGAGCTCGATCGTCGCCCGCATGAACGCGGGCAGGTCGTCCGGCCCTCGCGAGGAGACGAGGTTGCCGTCGACGACGACTTCGGTGTCCTTCCACTCGGCTCCCGCGTTGCGCAGATCGTCGGCGATCGACGGGGCTGAGGTCGTCGCCCGCCCTCTCAGGATGCCTGCGGATGCGGGCACCCAGCCGGCGTGGCAGATGAAGGCGATCGGCTTGTCCTGCTCGTTCAGGTCACGCACCAGGCGCAGGACACCCTCGTCCGTTCGCAGCTTGTCCGGTCCGTAGCCACCGGCGATCACGATCAGGTCGAGGTCGTCAGCGAGCAGGTCGTCAGCCGCTTGCTCGACGTCGAGCAGCTGGCCCTTCTTGCCCACCACGGTGTCGCCCGCCGTGGCGCCGATGACGCCCACGACCGCTCCGGCCTCCCGCAGCCTGTAGAGCGGGTAGAGCGCCTCGATGTCCTCGAACAGTGGGCCGACCATGACGGCGGCGCGTCGGCCCTCCAGCGGCTTGTCCTCAACGTGGGTCATGGCGGTTCTCCTCTCGGGCGCCTACAGCGTCGCTTCCACGCAGGTAACACCCTCGGGGCCGACCGTCGCGCCGTGTGACGTGCCAGGATCGATGTCGAGGCGGTCACCGGGGCGCAGCTCGAAGTCACCCTCGTCGGTGTGGAAGATGATGCGGCCGGACGTGCAGTACAGCCGCTTGTGGTAGGTGTGATCGTGCCATTCGTAAACGGTGTCGGTTCCGTTCGACCACGTCCGCGGCGGGTATCCCTGGTCTCGGAACTGCTTTTCGACTTCTGCCGTCGTCGGCGGATTCGTGCCATCGAAGGCTGTCCACTGCGCGCCCATCATCTCTCCTCGTCTCGTGTGACGCGGTGCGCTCAAGGCTGGGTACATTAGCTGGTTGAGTCTCCGGCTCCGTCGCGCTACCCGGGATGCCGCCTTGCAGCCCAGCCCCACGCCCCCCCGCGGCCTGGCTGTCCAGCAACTCGGCGTTCAGTAGGACGGCGTCAGTCCGGAGAACATCGGGAAGTGCTTGACGTTGCGAGTCCCCCAGCTCGCCACCGCGCTGGTGTGCCGTAGCGGCGATGATGTGGTCCGACACCTCGCTCGCCGGTGAATGCCCCACACGATCAGGCGCCCCAACCGTGCTCCGCCCACCGCCGTGACCACCCGCCTCGGATCCGCTCGGCGTACTCCTCGCCGGTCAGACCGTCGAAGTCGTCGTCCGCTGCGGACCCGCACGAGTCCCGGATCGCATGGAGGCGCTCCTCCTGATCCGGGCGGCGCAGGGTGGTGTCGATCCGGCGCGGACCAGCTCACCGACCGACCGCCCGGTGTGCGCTGACTCTTCCTTGAGCTGTCGTCGATGGTCTCCACCCTTCTCATGGGTTACCTGATGCAGGTACATCGAGCGGACGAGGCCGCTGACCGATCGGCAGGTAGGTCAACGAATCCCGCGGACCACTGGGTCACCACGTGGGAACTCGGCGCGATGACGGCCCGGCCCGGGGTGCAGCAGCTGACAGGATGACCTTTCCCGCACGTTCTCAGGGGTGGTCGCGCAGGGCGCAGGAACGCCAGCAGGTCGGCCGGCATTCATCGGCGGGGCTGTTCCCAGCGTGACCAGGGCAGCCGTTCAAGCTGGCCGCGTCCGCGCGGGTTTGCCGACAGCGTCGCCGCACGCAGCAGTGGCTCATGTGTCGGTCAGCCTCGGCTCTGGGCGGGTGATCGGCCGCGCCGATCGGTGGTCGGTGATCTTTTAGCGGTGAACGGTCGAACCGATGGGACACGATCGGTTCGACCTATCAAAAGTCCCGATGAACACCGCTGGTCGCAGCCACCGATCAGGGTCGTGCTCGCGGCGCAGCGGGGCCAGCGCCGTCAACCGGGCATCATCACCACCGACGGCGACCCCGCCAGCCCGGATGACCCGCTGCCGGATCCGGGCGGGCGATCCCTCGGGTGGCAGCAGCCCCGGTCCCGCCAGGGATACCAGGTGCACGGTGTGCGGGGCCTCCCCTGCGCCGCGCCAGCCAGCGCATCGCCGACGTACTCGGACTGTCATTCTCCGCAGTGGTGGCGCAGGCGCTCACCGGGTGGCTTCGCGCCCGCCTGGTCGACGCCTGGCTCGCCGAGCACCAGGCCGAACAGGGTACCTTCGACGAGGGCGAGCTCCAAGCGCTCGCGGCAGAAGCCGGCGTGCCCTACCTGCCGCCCGGTCGGACCGAGGAGTCGGCAGCCTGAACCTCGTCCTGGACGCAGGCGCGCTCATCGCCCTGGACCGGAATGACCGGCGGGTAGCCGGGCTGATCGAGCTGGGCCGCCGGGCGGGCGCCTCGCTCGTCACCGCGGCCCCGGTGGTGGCTCAGGCGTGGCGGGGAGGTGCTCGGCAGGCTCGCCTTGCCCGGTTGCTGCCCATGGTCGACGTGCGCGGTACCGGGCTGCGCGAGGCCCGAGCGGCTGGCGAGCTCCTCGCGACCAGCGGGACCAGCGACGCCGTCGACGCGCTGATCGTCATGGTGGCGTTACCCGGCGATCAGTTGCTCACCAGCGATCCTGTCGACCTTCGCCCGCTCGTGACGCATCGCGCCATCCCCGTGACCGTGGTCCACGTGTAAAGACGGTCGACATTGTGGGTTAGTCGGGCGCTGGGTGCTCCGTATCGAGCACCGCGGACGTCTTCGCCCCCACTGAGAGCACGATGCGATGCCGTTCAGCCGTGGCGGTCCAGCAACGCCGGTAGCCGCTCGACACTGGTCCAGCCGTGGGTG
>JALYQB010000644.1 GCA_030856045.1 Actinomycetota bacterium | reverse complement strand
TGCGTCACCCTGCCCGCGATTCCGGCCGTGTACGGACTGCACCACCCCGAAGACAACGTGGTGGCCTGGGTCTTCGCGCTGCCCGGCGGGCAGGCCGTCATCGTGCCCAGCTGCGGGGACGGAACCGCCGCGCCGAGCCGGTGGGCATCGCAAAATTCTCTGATGACGAATCACGCATCATCACGGCCCCGTGATGCCTTTGGAGTCATCAAGCTTTCGAACTCACCCACCCCCGCCGAGTCGACGTGAGCGCGCCGCGTCAGCGTGCGGAACACGACGCTGGATCAGCGATGGGCTGCTCGACAACCTACGAAACATTTTTGATCCAGAACGCGATGGGGTGGGGCGCGGCATCGATCAGGAGGTACCTTTCGGGTGGAGGGCATGGGCACGGCAGCAGTGAGGAGTGGTCCCATGGCGATCCATCCCGATCCAGACCGCGACCCCGCCGACGTCTTCGCACACAAGGCGTTCGCCCGCTGCCAGGCATGCCGGCTCGTGGCCCCCGCGGGGCCGCCGAGTGGCGTCGACTGGAGCAGGCCCGTGCTGGTGGGCTGCCCGTGCTGCGGCCAAGCGTACGACCTGCGGTGCGGTGACCTGCTCGCGCTCGACGAGGTGGCGACCTGCCCCTGTTGCGGGGTTCACACCCCATGCCCGCACGAGGCGGCGCAGGTGCGGTGCCGCTCCTGCGGCGACCTGTTCACCGGCCCGCACGCCGACGCCGCGCGCATGCGCGTCGTGCAGACCCGGTGGGTCCGCCAGGCGGTGGCGGCGTATCGGGACACTGACCCTGGGCGTCACTGACCCTGGGCGTCGGACCCTATGAGGCGGTCGCGATCCTCTCGAGGAACTCGATCGCCTTTTCCGGCAGTCCCTTGCCGGGGGACCTCGCGCCGCCGTAGCCGATGTACTCGCCCGCCGCGTTGCGCCGCCCACCGTCCATGACCGTCTCGATGCCGTGGTTCGCGATCATCGCGCGGACGCCGGCCGTGATGTTGGCGACCGGGTCGGTGATGTCCCGGTCCGCGAGGCTCGGCAGCACCGACGAGCGGAAGGTCACGGGGATCACCTGCATCAGGCCCTCGGATGGGTGCCCGGCCCGGGCGTTGCTGTCGCGCAGGTTGATCGCATCTGGGTCGCCGCCCGACTCCCGCAGGATGATGGTCTTGACGCCCGATGCGAGCGTCTGCGGCAGGCCCATCAGCCCGAGCGCCTGCGCGATCCAGCCGTCGAGGTCCTCGTTGTCGCCCGCCCGGTAGGGCACACCCGGCCGGGTATAGCTGTGCTCGGCGCGGTGCACGGCTTTCCCGAGTGCCTCGACCTCGTCGACGGCGGGCCGCGGGAGTGGGGTGAGCACCTCGGGTGCCGCCACGGTGGGCACCTCATGGGCGAGGAAGGTCGCCTCCGCCGTGAGCGCCTGCGGACCCGGTGCGGCGGCGGAGGCGCCGTGGAGTCCCTGACCCGCCGCGGCGAGCGCGCCGGCGGCGACGGCCGCGACCATCGTGCGGCCACGGAGGCCGCTGGGCGGGGCGGGGCGGCGGTGACGTGCCAAGACCTGACCTTTCCGGCTCGCGGTGATCGGACCGGCGGACGCTAACCGTGGGCCGGGTGGCGGTTCAATCACTCGGCGTGTGTCGCGTCGATCAGCGGCCGCTGCACCGCGCTCACCGGCCGGTGGTCGATCGGTGCGGCGGCAGCCCGCGGACCGGCCGTCGCGCGGCCATCAGGCGACGTGCTCGATGATCCACTGCACGATCTCGTCGAGGACCTCGTCCTGCTCGGGCTCGTTCATCACCTCGTGCGCCAGGCCCGGCAGCAGCCGCAGCGTGCGGTCCGCGGAGCCGACGTGGTCGTGCACCATCGCCGAACCGGCCGGCGGCGCGAGCCGGTCCTGCGTGCCGTGCACCAGCAGCACCGGCACCCGTAGCCGGGGCAGCCGGTCGGGCAGCGCCACAGTCGCGGCGAGGATCTCCGCGCCGGTCCGGGCGGGGATTTTGCCGTGGTGCACCAGCGGGTCCGCGCGGTACGCGGCGACCACGGCGGGGTCGCGGCTGACGTCCTCCGGGGGCAGCGCGAGGACGCCGAGGTTCGGCACCACGGCGGACAGCACCCTGGCCGCCCTCTTGAGCAGCGGGGACGCGATCGACACCTGTACTGCCGCGCCGGTCAGCACGAGCGCCGCGAGCTCGGTGGGGTTCTGCCGCTGCGGCACGTCGCGAGTCGCGTACTGCAGCGCGATCAACGCTCCCATCGAGTGGCCGAGGATGACGAGCGGAGCCCCGGGGGCCCACCCCGCGGCGAACCGCACGAAGCCGGCGAGGTCGTCGACGACCGTGGCCATGCGGTGGATGTTCGCGCGGCGGCCGGTCGGAGTGCGCCCGTGACCACGGTGGTCGGCGGCGTACGCGGCGAACCCGTTCCGTGCGAACCGCCTGCCGACGTGGTCGTAGCGGCCGCCATGCTCCCCGAGACCGTGCACGACGACCACGACCGCGCGCGGCTCGCCGTCGGGCAGCCACGCCTGCCAGTACCCCGACCCACCGCCGACCAAGTCGTACTGCCCCTCGACGTCCACGCGCCCCTTCCTTCCCGCGATGGATGCTGGTCGCTGTCCGCAGGGATGCTACGAGCGCGACAGGGATGCTTGTCGCGGTGCTGGCTACTGTCGCGGCGTGGCGTTCCGGGCGGTGCTGTTCGACCTCGGCGGGGTCGTGTTCACGGGCCCGATGGCGGCCTTCGCCGAGTACGAGCGCCGCACGGGCCTGCCCGACGGGCTGATCCGCCGCCTCAACTCCACCGATCCGGACACGAACGCGTGGGCGCGCTACGAGCGTTCCGAGGTGGACCGCGAGGGGTTCGTCGCGGCGTTCGAGGCGCAGGCCCGGGCGGCAGGCCACGACGTCGACGCACAGGAGGTGCTCGCCGCCCTCGAGGGCGACGTCCGCCCGGAGATGGTCGAGGCGCTGCGGCGGCTGCGCGCGGCGGGTCTGCGGGTGGCCGCGATGACGAACAACGTCGCGCCGCTCGACGTCGAGCACGGGGCGTTCGCCGAGGTCGCAGCGCTGTTCGAGGTGATCCTGCAGTCCAGCGTCGAGGGCGTTCGCAAGCCCGAGCCCGCGTTCTACGCCGTCGCGCTGGAGCGCCTCGGGGTGACGGCGCAGGACTGCGTCTACCTCGACGATCTGGGCATCAACCTCAAACCCGCGCGGGAGATGGGCATGACGACGCTCAAGGTCACGGACCCGGCGGCGGCGCTGCGCGAGCTCGGCGACCTGACCGGCGTCGATCTCACCGGGACCACTGTTCTCCGTGGACCAGGCGGATGAGCGACGGCCCGCCCCGCTGGTGGGGACGGGCCGTCGCAACCGTGTGATCAGGCGACCCCCGCCACCTCCGAGCAGGTGGGCCAGGCGCCCCAGCCCTGTTCGGCGAGGACGCGTTCGGCGATCTCGATCTGCTGCCCGCGCGTGGCCTGGTCGGCGGTGCTGCCGTACTCCTCACCGCCGAAGCTGTCCCACGTCTGGTCGCTGAACTGCAGACCGCCGTAGTAGCCGTTGCCGGTGTCGGTGTCCCAGTCGCGGCCGCTCTCGCACTCCGCGACGGCGTTCCACACGGCGTCGGTGGCGGCCGTCGCGGGGCCGGCCAGCGCCACGGGGGACGCGACGATCGCCGCGGCGACGCCGATGCGGGCGAGCACTCGGGAAGTCCGTGCCATGGTTCTGATCTCCTCGGCCACGCCTGCGGCTGGTGACCTCCCGGTCGGTCCGGTCGAGCGGTCCGCGCCCCTGTCCCGTCAGGGGGGTTCAGTTATCCGGTGCCCGCGGGACAGGGCTCTGGCGTGACGGGCCCCGGATCCCCGCACCGGATGGCGACGGGAGCAAGGCCCGCCCGACGCTACGGACGGGGCGCCGCGATGCAACTCCGGTGGATGGTGGAGGGCAACGGATCCCACCGACGCCACCCCGCGTTCGTGCTGGTCGCAGCGCTGCGGCCCGCCGAACGTGAGACACGTCACCAGCGTGCTGTACCGACGACGGTCAGGGCAGCACCACGATGGGGTCCTCGATCAGCTCCGCGACCGGCTCGGCGTCCGGGTCGAACCACCGTCGTGTCCCGTCCGTCCCCGGGGTGAACGTCCAGCGCGCGGAGCGTTCGATGCGCACCGGATAGATCGTCAGGCGGTCGTCGTCGGGGCTGATGTGCAGCCGCAGGAAGCAGCGGTGGCTGTCGCGGCCGAGGGCGGAGAACAGCTCGTTGGAGTTCACGCCCAGCGCGTCGGCGACTTGGAGGTAGGCGGCGACGACGAGCGGTCCGGCGACGGCCCCGGCCAGCGCGGCGGCGCCGAGCGCGGTGGTCTCCCGCCAGGGCTCGGGGGACAGCCCGGCGAGCAGGACCGCGCCGGTCAGCACCACCGCGTGGGCCACCGCGTGGAGGAGCCCGAGTGCGACGGTCCGCCGTCCCGGGGCGGCGCTGCTGCGCGCGAAGCCGACGAGACCGAGGATCAGCGCCGCGGTGAGGACAGCCGTGCTCAGCACCGGCAGCGCGGTCACCGCTCCCGGACCGGTCAGCGCCAGCACGGTCCGCGCCCACGCCACGGCACCCAGCAGGTACAGCGCGGAGACGAGCAGCCAGAACAACCCGTTGTCGAAGATTCTTCCTGCGATTCGGGCACGCAGCCGTCGGGACTCCTCCCGTGCGGGGTAGCCGGCAGCGAGGGTGTAACGCGTCGGCGGGCGCCCGGCGGCGCCGACGGACTCCGGTGGTGGCAGGTCGAGCGCGGGCGGCAGGTGGTGGGTGGGGGAGAGGTAGGCGCCGCCGCCCCCGGCGGTGATCTTCTGCTGCCCGTCGGGGCCCTCATAGCGCGCGTAGTGGTGCGAGTCCCCGGTCAGCGACACCCGTAGCCGCGCGCGGTCCCCGATGACCTCCCGCTCGACGTAGTCCAGGGCCGCATATGCCTCGGGGTCGCCGTCGGTCCAGCTCGGCTTGGCGGAGCACAGGATGATCACCGCACCGGGGTCGAGCGCCGCGGCCCGCTCCCGGAACCAGGCGAGCTGCTCCCCGTCGACGTCGGTGCCGAGCGCGATGTCGATCGCCCAGAGCGTCCACGGGCCCGGCAGGTCGAGTGCGAAGTAGCTGCGCGTCTGGGCCGTCTTCCAGCCGCCGATCCAGCGGCCCTGCCCGAACTGCTTGCGGAAGCTGGAGAGCCCGTCGTACCAATCGTGGTTGCCCGGGACGGCGAACAGCCGTCGGGGCCGGGGGGTCCACGGGAGCATCGAGCGGTACGGCCCGACGAGCCGGTCGCGGTACTCCCGGCCCGAGGCGTACGGGTATGCCTGGTCGCCGCCCAGCACGAGGACCGACCCGGCCTCGGTGCGGGTGCCGCCGAGGGTCACCTCGTCGCGGGCGATCACGCTGGCGACGGTGGCGGCGGCGTCGAACCCGTCGCCGCAGTCGGAGGCGTAGTCGATCCAGTGTTCGTCGGGTAGGTCGATCGTGGTCGCGGGGACGGCGGCCTGGGATTCGCGCTGGTCGAGGAACTCGGCGAACTGTGTGGACACCGCCACCTGCACCCCGGTGCGCACGAGCAGGCCGGGCGCGAACCAGCGGAGCCGTCGCCGCGGCACGAAGCCGAGGTCGTGCGGCGCGGTGGACCGTGGGCCGTGCTCCGGTGGCGTGCCGGGCTCAACGGGGGTCGCCACGGGCGGTCATTCTGCGTCCCGCCACGGCTCGGCGCCACCGAACCGGCCGACACGCGCCACCAAACCGGCCGACACGCGGGGGGTCAGACGAACGCGCGCGGTCGGCGTCGGAGAGCAGCGTCGCCAGGGCGTAGAAGTCGGACGTGGCGGTCGGCTCGGCCGATGTCGCGGCCGCCGGGAATGTCGACATCCGTGCCCTCCCGAGGTTCAGGGTCGGTGCAGGAAGCGCTGCACCACGCCGGCGAAATGGTCGGCCTGGGTCAACAACCCGAGGTGCCCGCCGTCGTAGACGTGCAGCTCCGAGTTCGGCAGCAGGGTGTGCATGATCCGCGCGTTGACCAGCGGGATGAGTGGGTCGTCGTTCCCCGCGAGGATCAGCGTGGGCTGCCGGAGCAGCGGCAGGCCCGGCAGGCTCGACCACCCCAGCCCCGCGAGGAGCTGGTAGTAGTAGCCGCGCTGCGGCCCCACCCTGCTCGACGCGTGCAGCAGCCGCGCCGCCACCGAAGGCTCGGTGCGCATGCTGCCGCCGTAGATCTCCCCGGCGATGCGCCGCGCGTACTCGGGGTCCCGGTGCCGGCGCGGGGTCAGCATCTTCCACAGGACGTTCGGCCGCGCCGGCACCATGAGCGAGCCGGTTGCGGTGGCCACCAGCACGAGCTTGCGCACCCGGCGACGGCACTGGAACGCGAGCTGCTGCGCGAGCCCCCCTCCCCAGGACATGCCCAGCACGTCCACCGGGTCGTCGTGACCCAGCGCGGTGAGCATCCCGCCGATCAGCGCCGGCAGCGTCGACATGTGGTACGGCACCACGGGTGGCGGCGACCCGCCGATCCCCGGCAGGTCGAAACGGATCACCTCGAGCCCGGAGTCGAGCGCATCGACGAACGGCTGCAGCAGCTCCAGCGACGAGCCGATGCCGTTGCAGAGCAGCAGCGCGGGCCTCGTCCCGTCACCGTGGCGGACCGACACCCGCAGCCGCCGCCCGTGGGCGACGACCGTGCGGACCTGATCGGCGGCGCCGAGCCCCCGCCCGTCCGCCTGGGGGTCGCCCGCGGGAGCGGTGGCCGGCTCCATGGGTCGCGAGCCGGAGGTACTCACTGCCGGTCCCCCTCCGGGGGGTGGACCTCGCGACGCAGTATCTTGCCGGTCGGGCCCTTGGGCAGCTCGTTCACCAGCCACACCTGCCGCGGGTACTTGTAGGCGGCGACCCGCTCCTTGGCGAACTCCCGCAGCTCGTCGATGTCGGCCTCGCTGCCGGGCTGCAGCGCGACGGCCGCGCCGACCTCCTCGCCGAGGCTGTCGTGCGGGATGCCGATGACCGCGACCTCGGCGACCGCCGGGTGCTCGTAGAGGGCCTCCTCGATCTCCCGTGGATAGACGTTGTAGCCGCCGCGGATGATGAGGTCCTTCTTGCGGTCCACGATCGTGTAGTAGCCGTCGGCGTCGACGGTGGCCAGGTCCCCGGTCCGGAACCAACCATCGGGAATCGACTCCGCTGTGACCTCCGGTCGGCCCCAGTACCCCTTCATCAGACCGGTGCCGCGGATGGCGATCTCGCCGATCTCACCGACCGGGACCTCGTCGCCTGCGTCGTCCACGTTCCGCAGCTCCATGCCCTCGACCGGGGTGCCGATCGACCCGGGCTTGCGCTCGGAGTCCGGGTGGTTGAACGACGCCACCGGCGAGGTCTCGGACAGGCCGTACCCCTCGAGCACGATGCAGCCGAACCTCTCCTCGAAACCCTTCATCACCTCGACGGGCATCGCGGAGCCCCCGCAGATGCACACGCGCAGCGTGGCGACGTCGTGATGGCCGCCGTGGTGGAGCATCCCGGCGTACATGGTCGGGACGCCCTCGAACACGGTGACCCGGTCGCGCCTGACCACGTCGAGGGCCTTGCCTGCGTCGAAGCGCGGGAGCAGCGTCAGGCAGGCCCCCGCCTGGACGGCGGCGTTGAGGCCACACGTGAGGCCGAAGACGTGGAACAGCGGCAGGCACCCCATGAGCACGTCCTGGGGGGTGAGCTCGACGAGCGTCCGCGCGGTGAGCTCGGCGTTGCTGCGCAGGTTCGCGTGGGTCAGCTCGGCGCCCTTGGGCTGCCCGGTGGTGCCGGAGGTGTAGAGGATGACCGCGGTGTCGTCGTCGGCCCGCTCGACGGGTTCGGGAACGGCCTCGTACTCGGCGAGGTCGGGCGGCCCGGTGGCGGGAACGGCGACCGACGTGGCGCCCACGGCCGCGGCCGCCGTGGCTGCCTCGTCGGCTGCGTGGTCCCAGGCGAACACGATCTTGGCGCCGGAGTCGGACAGGTGGTACTCGACCTCCCGCGCTTTGAGTAGTGGGTTCATCGGCACGATCACGCAGCCGGCCTGCAGCGCCCCGTAGAAGAGCACCGGGAACGCCGGGACGTTCGGGAACACCAGCCCGACCCGGTCACCGGGCCCGACGCCGTGCGAACGCAGCAGCCCCGCGACCCCGGCAGCAGCCTGCTGCAGCTCCGAGTAGGTGAGCACGGCGTCGTCGAACCGCACGGCGGGCCGGTCACCGTGTTCCCTGGCCGTCTCAGCCAGGTTTCCCGCCAGGTTGGCCACGCTGCCTCCATCACTCGACGTCGCGGTCCACGCGTACCCGGGCCGGACGCCTGGCGCGTGCCGTCACAGTAGGCGTGACCCGAGCGGACCCGCACCCGGAGAACGACGGGCGCATGACGGAGCGCAGGGTTCGGCGCGGGACGCAGCGGGCACTCGCCGCGCGAGAACCAGAGCGACGGGAGCGCCGACATGACCGACCCTGGCACCACCCCGCCCCAGCAGCAGGAACCGCCGGGGCGCACCGACGAGATGACCCCGCAGCCAGGGGACGAGATGGCCGGCTATGTCGGCCGTGACCTGCTGGCCGGGCGCCGCGCGCTCGTGACCGGCGGGGACTCCGGCATCGGGCGTGCGGTGGCCGTGGCCTTCGCGGCGGAGGGCGCGGACGTGGCGATCGCCTATCTCACCGAGCACGACGACGCCGAGCACACCGCGGAACTGGTCCGCAAGCGTGGCAGGCGCGCCATCCTGCTGCCCGGTGACCTCGCCGGCGCCGCGCACTGCCGCGAGGTCGTCGACGCGACCGTCCACCACCTCGGCGGCCTCGACGTGGTCGTGAACAACGTCGCCACCCAGGAAGCCGTGGAGGCGCCCGAGGACATCACCGACGAGGCGTGGCTGCGCACGTTCGACGTCAACATCCACGGCTTCTTCTGGATCACGAAGGCCGCGCTGCCGCACCTGCGCGAGGGCAGTGCGATCGTGAACACGGCGTCGGTCAACGGGCTGCGCGGCAACAAGACGCTGATCGACTACTCGGCCACCAAGGGTGCCGTCATCGCGTGGACGTACGCGATGGCGCAGGCGCTGGTCGACCGCGGGATCCGGGTGAACGCGGTGGCGCCGGGCCCGGTGTGGACGCCGCTGATTCCCGCGACGATGCCCCCGGGCAAGGTCTCCGAGTTCGGCGCCCAGGTGCCCATGGGCCGGGCCGCGCACCCGGACGAGATCGCCCCCTCCTACGTCTTCTTCGCCTCCGACCGGTTCTCCTCCTACTACACGGGGGAGGTGCTCGCGCCGATCGGCGGCGAGACACTGCCGGGTTGACCCCCGCGTGGTCAGCCCTTGGGGCCGCCCGCCACGTAGATGACCTGGCCCGACACGAAGCCGGACTGATCGCTCACCAGGAACGACACCGTGTTCGCGATGTCCTCGGGTGTGCCGACCCGCTGCACCGGGATCTGCTGCGCGGTGAACCTCTGGAACTCCTCGAACGAGATGCCCAGGCGCTCCGCGGTAGCTGCGGTCATCTCGGTGACGATGAAGCCCGGCGCGATGGCGTTCACCGTCACGCCGAACTTGCCCAACTCGATCGCGAGGGTCTTGGTGAAGCCCTGCAGCCCCGCCTTCGCCGCCGAGTAGTTCGCCTGGCCGCGGTTGCCCAGCGCCGAGATGCTCGACAGGTTGACGATGCGGCCCCAGCCGGCCGCGGTCATGTGCTGCTGCACCGCGCGGCTCATGAGGAAGGACCCCCGAAGGTGCACGTTCAGCACCGAGTCCCAATCGTCCTCGGTCATCTTGAACAGCAGGTTGTCCCGCGTGATGCCGGCGTTGTTGACCAGCACGGTGGGCGCGCCGAGCTCGGCGGCGGCCCGGGCGACGGCGGTCTGCACCGCGGGGGCGTCCGCCACGTCGGCCCCGACGGCCAGTGCCCGGCCACCCTCGGCCTCGATGGCGGCCACGGTCCCCTTGCAGGCCGTCTCGTCGAGATCCAGGACGGCGACGGAGAAGCCGTCGCGGGCCAACCGCTGGGCGGTGGCGGCGCCGATGCCGCGGGCGGCACCGGTGATGATCGCGGTGCGGGGCTCGGACGGGGCCACGGTTCCTCCTGCGGTGCTACCGGGTCTGGGTCTGGCGACCAGCCACGGTATCCGGGCGCTGGTGCGGCCCACCTCCGTTCGTGACCCCGGTCACGACCGCGTCAGGGGGCGGCGTGCCTGCCCACCCGCCGATGAGCGGCCGTCATCGGGATCGCACCGTCGTGAATCTGCTTGGCCTGCTCGGCGATGCCGTGCGTCACGCAGGGCCAGGGTGCCGAGACGCCTTGCGCGTTGCGGCATTCGCGGCAGTGGCCTCGCTCATCCGGGGCGTGCTCGGCGAGAACGCGCCGCCACACGTCGGGCATCGCGGACATGACCTGTGCCATGGCCACAGTCGATCACCTCCAGGCTGGGTCGCGCCATGATGGACCCCCCGCCCGAACGGACACGGGGCGGGGTGCCCGAACCGACGATCGTCATCCATTCGGGGGACGCATTCGCACCGCTGGGTGGCCGTCGCCCACCCCTGGAACGGCGTGCGACGATGGCGGCGCTCAACCCCGCGGCGACCGCGGTCCCGGCCGGGCGCGCTAGCGTGACCCGCGTGCGGCTCGCGACGTGGAACGTCAACTCGGTGCGCTCCCGGTGGCCGCGGTTCCTGCCGTGGCTCGACCAGCGCAGCCCCGACGTGGTGTGCCTGCAGGAGACGAAGCTCCCCGACGACGCGTTCGCCGAACTCGCAGGCGACGCCCTCGCCGAGCGCGGTTACGACGTCGTGCACCACGGCGAGGGTCGGTGGAACGGCGTGGCCATCGCGTCGCGGGTGGGGCTCGACGACCCGATCTCCGGGCTCCCCGGCGGGCCCGGCCACCCGCACCAGGAGGCTCGCGCGGTGTGGGCGACGTGCACCGGCCTGCGCGTCTGTTCTGTCTACGTGCCCAACGGTCGCACCCCGGACGATCCGCACTACGACTACAAGCTGCGCTGGCTCGCCGCGCTGCGTGACGCGGTGTCGGCGGTAGGCGCGGCGGACGCCGTGGTGTGCGGTGACGTCAACATCGCGCCTGCCGACGTGGACGTCTGGGACCCGGGCGCGTTCACCGGCTCCACCCACGTGACCCCCGCGGAGCGCGACGCGCTGCGGGCCCTGCGCGACGTGGGTCTGCACGACGTGGTGCGCGACCGTTGGCCCGGCGAGCGCGTCTTCACCTACTGGGACTACCGCGCCGGCAGGTTCCACCAGGACCTCGGCATGCGGATCGACCTGGTGCTCGCGGGCGGGCCGGTCGCCGGACGGGTGCGCGCGGCGTGGGTCGACCGGCACGCGCGCAAGGGCAGCGGCCCCAGCGACCATGCGCCCGTGATCGTGGATCTGGACGAGGCACCGGACGGCGACTGCGGGCCGGTGGTACCACCCCCGTCAGCGCGCCGCTGACCAGTGCGACCGATGCGATGCCCACGTCGCCGCCGCCGGCAGGCCACACTGGTCCCATGTCGCTGACGATGCCGGGCCGCCCACTGTCGAGCCACCCGCCGGACACCGTGAACTACCGGATCGAGGCGCCGGCGCACCGGCTCCTGCTGGACCCCTTCCCGCGCCGGGTGCGCGCCGAGCTCGCGGGGCGCACGGTCCTCGACAGCGTCCGCGGGTCGCTGCTGCACGAGAGCAACCTGCTGCCGCAGCTCTACGTGCCGAGGGCCGACGTCGCACCGGACCTGCTCGTGCCGACCGAGCACACGACGCACTGCCCGTTCAAGGGCGACGCCGCGTACTGGTCCGTGGTCGTGGGGGACCGGACCGCGGAGAACGCCGTCTGGGCCTACCCAGAGCCGCTGGCCGCCGCCGCGTGGCTGCACGGGCTGGTCGCGTTCTACTGGGCCTCGATGGACGCATGGCACGACGAGGACACCCACGTCGAGGGTCACCTGCGTGACCCGTATCACCGCGTCGACGTCCGGCCCAGCAGCCGGCGCGTCGAGGTGCTGGCCCACGACGAGGTGATCGCGGAGACCAGCCGTGCGGTGGTGCTCTCCGAGACGGGGTTGCCGAACCGCTGGTACCTCCCGCGGGAGGACGTGGCACCGGACGTCCTCACCCCGTCCGGCACGCGGACCGTGTGCCCGTACAAGGGCACGGCCTCCTACCATGGCGCGCGCACCGGCGACGGTTTGATCGAGGACGCGGCGTTCAGCTACCCGGAGCCGCTCGACGGGGTCTCCGCGATCGCGGGCCGGGTGTGCTTCCTGGGCGACGGCGTGCGGACCAGGGTGGACGGCCGCTTCCTGGGCTGACCCGCTCGTCGCCACCGACCGCGTATGCCGCTCGCTGTCCGTAACGGCGGACCCCCGTCATGGCGATGGATCTCACGAGAGGTGATCGGGGTCACCGGGCAGCCGAGGCGGAGGACGGACATCATGCACAGCCGCGACGAGGACGACCGGGGCGCCGCACCCGGACAGCCACCGGCCACCGCCCGCGTGCTGGCGATGCTCCGGGCGGTCGCCGCCGGACGGGCCGAGCTGGTGTGCAGCTGCGAGCCGGACCTGTTCATCGACGGGCTGTGCTGCTGTGACCAGTACACCGCCCACCAGCTCGCCCGCCGCGGGCTCATCCGGCCGCACACCCCGGGCGTGCTCGGTCAGCGGGTGCGCGCGGAGCTCACCGCCATCGGCCACGCCGTCCTGTCCGCTTCTCCCCTGAGCGTCACCGCTGACCGCGTCGTGGCGACCACCGGGCGTCGAGCGGTGACCGCCGGGTACGCCGCGCGGTAACGTCTCACCGGTGACCGGCATGCCGCAGGCCCTCCTGTCCGACGAGCTCGATGCGTTGCTGTCGGCCTTGATGGCCGGTGGCCAGCCGGTGGAGCTGGAGATCCGTGCCGACCGCCTGGAGGGCGTCATGGCGCCCGCCGCGCTCGACATCAACGTCACCGTGCTCGCCGAGGTCCGCTCGGCCGTCCAGCTCGTGCGAGCAGGCGAGCCGGGCGCGGCCGTGAGCGCCCTGCTCGCCGCGCGGTCCGCGCTGGGGTCCTCGGCGCACTGACGTCAGCGCCGCAGCTCGGAGTCGAGCCGCTGCAGCACCCACTCCTGCAGCAGCGCCAACGGTGACGTCCCGCGCTGCTCCGCCAGCCGCTGCACCTGCTCTGCGGCGCCCGGCGACAGCCGCAGCTGGTGGACCTGCGCGGTCCCGAACCGGCGACCCGGGTCGGTGGCCTCCGGGTCGGTGCTCGGCCCGATCGCGGCGAGGTAGCCGTCGAGCTCGCGGTCCCGGGTCAGGTCCGCCCCCTGCGGCTCACCCGCCCCACGGTGCCGTCCCGGGTCGGACTTGCTGGAGCGTCCGAAGCGCATGGCGGGCACCTTAGCGCCGCGACGACGTCGCGCTGGGGTACCCGACCGGTTCGGGTCATGCTGGCTGCGTGGACTCCGTGGAGCTGGGCCGTGCGCTGCGCGCCGCCGTGCGGGGCGAGGTCGGCACGGACGCGGGGACCCGCGCGTTGTACGCGACCGACGCGTCGAACTACCGAGTGCCGCCGCGGGCGGTGGTGCTGCCGCGTTCGGTCTCCGACGTGGCAGCCGTCGTCTCGCTGTGCCGGGAGCAGGGTGTGCCGCTCACCGCCCGTGGCGCGGGGACGTCGGTGGCGGGCAACGCGATCGGTCCCGGCGTGGTGCTGGACTTCTCCCGCCATCTCGACGCCGTGCTCGACGTCGACGCCGGGTCGCGCACCGCGCGGGTGCAGCCGGGTGTCGTGCTCGACGCGCTGCAGGCTGCGGCGGCCCCGCACGGGCTGCGCTTCGGGCCCGACCCGTCCACGCACGCCCGCTGCACCCTCGGCGGGATGATCGGCAACAACGCCTGCGGCACGCACTCGGTGGCGTGGGGCACCACCGCGGCGGGCGTCGAGTCGCTCGACCTGCTGCTGGCGGACGGGTCACGGCTGACGGCGGCCGCCGGCGCGCTCCCGCCCGCGGTCGATGCGGTGACGCGCGCAGAGCTGGGGCTGATCCGCACCGCGCTGCCCGACTGGCCGCGGCGCGTCTCCGGCTACGGCCTGCAGCACCTGCTGCCCGAGCACGGCTCGCACCTCGGCCGGGCACTGACCGGCTCGGAGGGCACCTGCGGGGTGCTGCTGGCGGCGACGGTGCGCCTCGTCGAGATCCCCGCGGCGGTCGCGCTCCTGGTTCTCGGCTTCCCCGATGCGCCCGCCGCGGCGGACGCCGTGCTCGGGTTGCTGCCGCACGGACCGCTCACCGTCGAGGGCTTCGAGGTCGCACTGCTCGACGTGCTGCGCAGCCGGGGCC
>JALYQB010000480.1 GCA_030856045.1 Actinomycetota bacterium | reverse complement strand
CGTTAGTACTACAGCGCTAGATCGAGGAGAAATGCCTGGTCGCCGGGAACACCGGGCTGGCATCGTCGCAGGTCAAAGAAGCGCGTCCATACATCTGGCCCTGTAGTACTAGCCTCGATCTTTCATGACGGTCGTTCGGTGATCTTCGCCGGCCTTTAGTGATCTTGCTGGGGGCGCTGTCGGTCGATGGGCAGGTGGCATTGCCGGCTCAGCGTGGTCTGCCGGTGCTCCGGGCCTTCGTCGTAGGGTCGGTGACTGGTGGTCAGGGGGCGGACAGGGTGCAGAGTCGGGCGTGCGCGGTAGTGATCACCTCAGCCCAGGGCCAGGCTGGGTCGATCTTGAGCAGGCGTCGGCGGGCGGTGCGCACGATCCGCCCGGCCACGGCCAGGATGCGCAGCCGCAGCCGTTTGGGTTCGTAGGTCGCGACCTGGGCGGGCAGGGCCAGGCGTGCAGTCCAGGCCAGCAGATCCTGGGCCAGTGCGGCGATGGCCAGCCAGATCCGGTTCTGCGCGGCGTCGTGGAACGGGAGGTTGGCAAGGCCGGTGTCCTTGCCCGCCCGGATGCGGTCTTCGACGCGGGCGTGGCGGCGGTGGCGAAGTTCCAGGTCGGCCAGCTGGCGCCCGGGTCCACCGGGGCCGGTGGTGGTGAGGAAACCGGTGACCCGCATCCCGTCGTGGTCGGTGATGCGCAGCTGCGCACCGGGTGCGGGCGTTCCTTACGCAGGATCAGCCGGGTGCCCGGTGGCCAGGCCGACAGGTCGAGAAACCCGCTGAGCTTGGCGACCCACGCCCCGTCGCGGAGCTCGACCTGCGGACCGGTCTGCCCGGCTCGGAGCTTGCGGGCCTGATAGGCCGGGGTCCACGCCGTCGCCGGGAGCAGCGCCAGGGCGGTGTGGATGTCGACGTGGCCCAGGTTGGCGCCCAGGGAGAACCCGACCCCCACCTGCGCGAGGTGCGCGGCGAACTGGTGGGTGGCCCGACGGCATCGGTACGCACCCGCACCAGTACCCGCCCCTGGAGCGTCGCGCCGTCGCAGCGGCTCGGGCAGCTGCGCCAGGAAGCCTGAGGTTACGGCGACCCTAAACCCGCAGATGGGGCCCGTTCGGTAGCGTCTGCTGTGACGTCGGGAGCAGCAGATCCCCGGCCTTCCTCTGGAGGCTACATTGCCGATGCCTCGACCAACGGTCCAGGTGCCACGGACAGACCGCTGATAGCCGCCCAGCCTCGTCAAACATCCGCGCCGACCTCTCTTCGCGGAGAGGAACCCCTGGGGCCGGTGGTCGACGGGCTCCTGCCTGGCTCCTGCCGCCTCACCCCGCCGACCGGGGGTGTAACGAAGGAGCCCTGCGGGACGACATCCGCAAGTATGACGTACTTCGTCTTCACGGGATTAGTTCGTCCATCCGGCGGATCCAGTGGAGACGACGAGTAGCCGCGCGACATTCTCAGGACGTGGAGGGAACATGACGGTTTTGGTGACCGGAGCAGGTGGATTTATCGGTGGGCATTTGATCGGCAGCTTATTGCGGGACCGGGTCTCGGTCCGGGCCGTGGACGTGAAGCCGCTGACGGACTGGAGCCAATTGCACGCCGGGGCTGAGAACATCTCGGGTGACTGTTCGGATCTTAACGTTGCCTGCTCGGTGAGCGCCGACGTCGAGCAGGTGTTTAACCTGGCGGCGGACATGGGTGGAATGGGCTTTATCGAGACGCACAAGGCCGAATGTATGCTGAGCGTGCTCATCAACACCAACATGCTCAGGGCCTCGCGCCAGGCCGGCGTCGAGAGCTTCTTCTTTAGCAGCTCGGCGTGCGTCTATGCCGCAGAGCACCAGACCGATCCCAACGTCACCGCGCTCAGGGAGGCTGATGCCTATCCTGCGATGCCGGAGGACGGGTACGGCTGGGAGAAGCTGTTTAGCGAGCGAATGTGTCGGCATTTTCGCGAGGACTTCGGAATGACAACGACGGTCGCGCGCTACCACAACGTGTACGGCCCGGACGGCACTTACGACGGTGGCCGTGAGAAGGCACCGGCCGCCATCTGCCGAAAGGTTGTCGAGGCCGTCCTGTTCGATCGTCCTGAGATTGAGATTTGGGGTGACGGGGAGCAGACGCGAAGCTTCATGTATGTGGACGACTGCGTTCGCGGGACGCGTGCGATTGCTGACCTGGGTGATGGCGATCCGATCAATCTCGGTTCGAGCGAGCTCGTGACGATCAACGAACTGGTGAGCATCGTCGAGGACATCGCAGGCATCACACTGGAACGTAAGTACCTTCTCGACGCCCCGCAGGGCGTGCGCGGACGTAACAGCGACAATACGCTCTTCCTGAAAAAGCACGGCTGGGAGCCATCCACTTCTCTTCGTTCTGGACTCGAGCGGACCTACAACTGGATCCTTGCGCAAGTGCGGGAGCGTGCAGTGGTCTGATTCATCGGACATCGGAGCTATCGCCGTGGCGCCCTGACACACGTGGGCCCAGTCACGAAGCAGAGAGATCAGGAATGAATGAACTGCGGATCCAGCTCTGGAGCTACAACTACGATCCAGAGCCGACGGGTATCGGCCCCGTGAGTAAGTCCCTAGCCGAAGGGCTGCGCGATCTCGGACACGACGTACGTGTCGTGGCCGCACATCCGCATTACCCAGAGCCCCGCTGGGGAAAGCGGCTGACCCCCTACCGCGAGGTGCGGAACGGAGTTCCGGTGCTGCGGCTGCCGCTGTGGATCGGCCGATCGAGCGCCGCGCAGCGGTACCGGCAGGAGCTGAGCTTCATGGCTGCCCAGTTCGCGGCGCTTCCGGCCCTGGGCGGGCCAGACATCATCATCTCGGCGTCTCCATCGTTCCCGGCGCTCCTGCCCGCGATCGTCAACGTTCGGGCGCGCAGGGTGCCGTGGCTGCTCTGGCTCCATGACCTCCTGCCCGACGGAGCAACGTCCTCAGGTCTCGTCGACGACGCCTCGCCCGTCATCAAGCTGGCGAGGCTCCTGGAACGGGTATCGTACCGCCGGGCAGACCAGATCGTCGTCCTGTCGTCTGCATTCACCCGGAACCTGGTGGCGAAGAACGTCCCCGAAGAGAAGATCCGGCTCATCTTCGACCCCGCCACGCGCACACCGCGGGTGGCGAACGGGTCGTTTCGGCATTCCGCCGGTCCGCTCCGGGTCCTCAGTATGGGCAACATCGGGTACTCCCAGGGGCTGGCGCCCCTTGTGTCGAGCTTCGAGAGAGCGCTGGGTCGCGCCGCGCTGGATGTCGAGTTGCGCATTACCGGTAACGGATTGGCGGACGCGGATGTTCGCAAGGAGATCCGCAGCGATCGGGTGAAGATGCTCGGCGTGGTCGACGACGACGACCTCGAGGACGAGCTTCGATCCGCGGACGTCGCGCTGGTCAGCCAAAACCACCACGGCGCAGAGTTCAACATCCCGTCAAAGATCATGAACTTCATGATGTACGGCTTGCCTGTGCTCGCGGCGGTGAACCCGGATAGTGAAGTGGCGAGTATCGTCGAAAAGTCGGGTGGAGGCTGGGTTGTCGACAGTGGGGCCCCCGACACGTTCCCCGCGAAGCTGGTAGACCTCGCCGCGTCCCGGGACGACATCGCGCACCGCGGCGGACTGGCTCAGCGGTACGCCGCCCGACACTTCAGCCAGGAGGGTTTCGCCGCGCAGTTCGACGAGCTCATCCGGGAGATGGTGGCCGCTTGGCGATGAGTTCTCACCCGTACCGGAGCGGATGCGAGAGGAGCGGATGCGAGAGGAGCGGATGGGATGAGCAAGGAGAAGGAACCCGCGAGATGCGTGGCGCGGCGGGCCCGGAGGAGATCGAGCGGTTCGTTGGCTGACGTCAACGTACCCCCCAACTGCGGAAATAGTATCTGAGGCCGCCGAGCCATTCAGCGTCTGGTAGATGTTCGCCGCGGGGTCCGACCCAAGTAGCTCTTGCCAGACTAGACTTGCCTTGGCGCAGGGCTCAGACCTCCGGAAGTTGGGTCAAGATCACAGTTGAGGTTCAATCAGGTTGTGTTGATCGTGTAGGTGATGGGGCGTGGGTGTTGAGTTCGTCGAGCAGCAGGCGCAGGGCTCGGGTGATCTTGGGGGTGGTGGGGGTGCCTGGGTCAGCGCCACCATCGCCACCTTCCGCATCCCCGCGTCGGCGGCGGCGAACCGAAACAGCACCCACTTACCGGACATGACCACCTGGTCATCCCCGGCGCGGAGCAGCTGTAACACCTCGGGATCGGGCATGCCCTCGAGCACCTGCTCCACCACCTGCGCCACGCCCCTGAGCTTACCCCCGAACCCACTCGGATCTCAGCTGTTTTCGGGAGCAGATTGGTAACAAAAGGCCACGTCAGCGGGCATGGCCTTCAGCTACTTCCGGAGGTCTGGGCTGACCACGTCGAGTTGAGGGAATTTCAATGTACCCACTGCATACACCCCCTTTCGAAAGAATCTATAGTCTGTGATTCTGCCTCAAGAATGGCTAATCAACACGATGGATCTCGAACGCATGAGATTACAAAGGCGCTCGTTATCTCGTGGCGTGCGCACTGCGAGACGCCAGTAGGGTTGGCCGTCGTCAAACTTGGAAGACACGTCCTTGACATAGATGTTGTCGTACTCCAGAAGCTCATCGGCCAGCAACCACGCGGCTTCGGTGCTGAGCGAAAGAGTGATGAGAACGAAGTTGGCGGCACTGTAGAACACCCGATCGACGATCTCGAGCTCGCGCAGGGCTGCAGCGAAGGACTCGCGGTCAGCCACCGTCCTGGCCACCGCGGCATCAAGATCGTCACGATACTTGAGGATGATCTCGAGCAGGTGCTCAGCAACGGAGTTGACGTTCCACACCGGTAGCTCGTTGAGGAGCCGGGCTCCGAACTCCAGGTCAACACAGAAGATGTATCCCAACCGTAGACCGGGGACGCCCAAGCTCTTGCTCATGCTCTTCAGCACCACGACGTTGGTCGCGTCCGTCGCCTCCGCCCACGGGATGACCGACGGCTGACCGGAGAACTCGATGAAGGACTCGTCGACGAGCAGCGTCTTGTCTGGCAAGCGAGTGGCAAGGGCAGCAATCTCCTCCGTTCGAAGAGCCGTACCCGTCGGGTTGTTGGGATTCACGATCACCACGAGGTCGACATCGGCTGCCTTGCCCTCCACTTCTTTTAGATCGACGGTTCCCCGGTCCCCGTAGATCCGCGCTTCCGGGAAGATCCGCGAGTACTCGCCGAAAGTCGGTTTGGGGAGGAGCACCCGATCCGGCCGGAACCACCGCCGGAGCGTGGGCGAGAAGAATTGCGACGCACCGTTCAATAGGTGCACATGAGCGGGGTCACAGCGGAGGAAGTAGGCGAGTTTCTCATCGAGGACGGCTTGGGCCGAACCGTAGTTGGTAACCAGTTCAGGCAGGGAGTCCCGCAACTGCGACATCATGGACGAGCTGGGGAAGTACATGTTCCGGATGAAGGCGAAGTCCGTAATCGGAGTGTTCCAATATCCCCCCCAGGACGACTCAAGTTGTTGCCGGCGACTGGACGGCACGAACGCGAAGGTCGCAGTGCGTAGGTCGTTGGGGTCGTCTACCTCGGCCCACAGCTCACCGTCGAGTATCTCGGCATGGATCTGCACCTGCTGCATGTAGATGAGAATTCCGAGGACTAGTTCGTAGTAGCAGTTGCCGTCGATGATTCGAGCGTAGTAGGTGAGGAGCTTCCGGAAGGTGGTCTGGCAGAACTCGGCGGAGAACTTATAGATGTTCAAAGTTTTGAATTTGTCGGAGAAGTCGAAGTTCGCGGCTTGCAACGAAGCTGGAATGACCTGTGTGATAACACCAGCGGCAGAGACGGACACCACAGTGCCATCCAGCCCGATGCGGTACCTGTCGACCAAGGCGACGTTTGGGTGCTCTGACTTCATCAGCTTGGTGATTACGGCAGGCTCGTAGAGCAGATCCGACTCTATGAGGAGCACGTCGGTGTCGAGCTCTATTCCCTCCAGGGCCAGCGCCATCGAGGAGATGTTGTTCGTCGAAGCGAACCTCTCATTACGGATGAACTGGAAGTCGAACTCCGTGAACTCACGAGTCACGTACTCCTCAACTTCGTCGGCTCGGTATCCCGTAACGATGCACACCTCCGTGACACTGTTGGCCTGCAATCCCTCAAGGATTCTCCCGATGATGGTCTGGCCGCCTACCTCCAACAGCGTCTTGTGGCAGTCGTCGGTGAGCGGACGCATGCGTCTGCCGATTCCGGCGGCGAGGATTATCGCCTTCACGATCACACCTTTTCGTCGAGTTCGAGGCAGTTGAAGTCTTGCGTCCGACGCATGCTCATATAGGCTTCCCGGCCGATGCTGGCCAGCAGGTAGGAGGCGTTGACCGCAGTGATAGCGACGACTGGGACGACGATACTCTGGGGGGCGACCAGTAACCACATGCCCACGACAAGGAGAATGAATCCGGTGTCCCGGACCAGCTTGATCACGGTGACGATGCCCCCTCTCCGGCTGAACGAGTGCCCGATATTCCCATCGGACCGGGCGAGTGCCCAGATGTGCAGGTTCACGGGCCACAAAATCGCGCACGCTGCGAGCAGCGAGGCAGGTAGATCGGCCCGCTGGGCGAGGACGGCGATGAGGGCACAGATGACTCCCCCCTGGACGAGGAAGTCGACCAGCAAGTCGACCCGGGCACCGAAGTCGCTCTTCTTACCGGTTGCCCGAGCAACCTGACCGTCTGCGCAGTCCAGGATGTAGGACAGCTGCCAGAGCACTAGCGCGAGTAATCCTGGTAACCATCCAGCACGAAGGTGATCAGCTTGAGCGATGACGAGGGTGCTTGCGCCGAGGGCCAGCACCAGGCCCGTGAGGGTGACGATCGTGGGATGAACGTGGAACCGGATGGCGACTGCCGCCGCCCATGAACCGAGCGGGTCATGCACACGTCTGGTGCACAGTAAGCCGCCTCCCCTGTGCGCTCGGGCCACGCGGTACAGCTCAGTGAGGGATGCGCAGCGGGCCTCGATCGGTGCCGAGCTGTCCAGGACACGGGACGCGTCGGCCCCCGGTACATGTCGTCCTGAGGTCACGACGTGCCTCCCTATCTCCACACGTGATGTCGTCGTCTGACGCGAAGATTCACGGAATCTTCGCGAGCCACGGCGAGCCTCAAGAGGGCTCTAACTTGCTGACCTGCGATGATGCAGTTTGCGAGGACACAATCATCCTGGTGGAGGCAGGGCCACGTCAAGATCACTAATTGTGTTGAGCTTGTCACGCCAGGTGGCAAGCTGCGGAACGAGGCGAGCCTGACGCCCTGCTCAGACCGGAATCCGCGAGTAGCTGTGCGACACGGGTCCGCAGATGGCGATAAGTATCCCGGCAACCCCCTGAAGCCGTAGAGACTCCGGATAGTGTGATCGTGGGTCCTTGGTGATCGTGGATGTAGCGCCGCGCGCCAGCCGGGGCAGGCCCTGGCCTGCCCGCGTTGTTGCCTGCCAGGGGCCGCAGAGGTCTTCGGGGCCAAGGGGCGGCCGCAGGCCGTCGCGTAGCGATCGCGGTAGCGACCCTTGAGGCCGGAGGGGCGGCCCGTAGCCTGCGCGGCGCGGCCGGGGGAAGATCAGCGGCGGCGAAGCCGCCTCCGTGTCGTTGGACCCGCGCCAGCGAGGCGATGTGTTGGTCATGCCGCCTGCCAACCAGCCCGCGTCTGGGCGTGGGTGCGTTCGTAGTCCACTGGGCTGAGCAGGTGATTGGTGCAGTGGCGACGCACGGTGTTGTACTCATCGATCCAGCCGGCCACCGCCCGGCGGGCCTGCTCACGGGTGGTGAAGTGATGATCTCGCAGCAGCTCGAACTCCAGGGTGGAGTTGAACGACTCGGCGACGGCGTTGTCGGTCGCTGTCAAGTCAAATGAGGTTCCCCCGTAGACGGGCGCAAACAAGGACTCAAACGCTCCACGGCCACCGAGGCCGACGGTGTCCCGCTGGGCTTGGTCTCCGCCGGTGCCAACCGGCACGATTCGGGCGCTGCTGAGGCCCACCCTGGCAGCTGGCAGCCGCCACAGCGCAGGTCGGATCGATGCCCGAGCAGGTCAGCGCGCATCTGGACGCGGCGTATCACCGGCAAAGGTCTCGGTCCAGGTCCGCTCGGTCACAGACAGTGCTGGCAGTGCCGCACCCGCTCGATCCAGGCCAACGTCACCGGCCGGCCACCCGAGGCAGGTCCCGTCACCGAGCGGGCGCCGGTCATGTCTAGCTACTCCAGATGGGTGATAGGCGTTGCACCGCGAGCGGTGTCGGTAACGAGATACGCCCGTGTGCCGATAGCTTCAGCGGAGCAGCGGAGAGGATGCGACCTGGTACAGGCCAAGATCACCTCGTATCGGTCAGCTGGTGGACACCCACATCGGGTGGCCCCTGCGCTCTATTTGGTTGTTCCAGCACTCGAGTGTGCGAGACGCGAGGAGGACAGATTGTCGGTCGCGCCCAGATTGAGGTCGGTGCTAACTCCGAGCGCTCAGCCCGCAATCAGGCTGCCCGTCGCGCAGTGCAGTACACCCCGCAGCGCGTACCGGGAACCGAAGAGGACACGAGGTGGCGGTGGTCATATTGATCTGAGCCACGACCTGCCGGCACGGCGTGGCCGCTCTGGTGGGCGCGGCGGCATCGCGGCACCTCACGGGTGGGGAACAACATGAACATTGTTGTGGTCGCCCAGGAAGCTGCTGGTGTTAAGACAGTTCAGCTGGTAGAGCAGTCCCCTCATCATCTCGCTGCCGTCCTCACTGGTAGCGAGCATGACGAGACCAATGGCCGCGGTGTGACGGTGCGGGCGGCCGCCCGCAAGCTGGGTGTTCCGGTACTGCCGGCTGCGCGCGTACAGGAGATGAGCGGGATGGACGCGGACATCCCGTCGCGCATCACCGAGATGATCCGCGACCGGCTCAGCGTGGATGTGCCCGCTGCTGACACCGACCTCATCGAGTCGGGCCTGCTTGACTCGCTGGCGCTGGTGATGCTGATCGCGGCGATCGAGGAAACGTTTGCTTGCGAGCTGCCGCTCGAGGTTTTCGACATCGAATTCTTCCGCAGCGTCGAACGGATCTTCCAGTTCATGCACTCATCGGGCATCCTCGAGGCGAGGGGGAGCTGATGCTCCGTTGGGCAGAAAGAGGAGGGGTCCGGTGAGCCCAATAAGGGCACTCGAGCGGGAGGACCTTCCCGCTGTATGTAGACTGTACGAACGCGTCTTCCGGTCCGGTACGGCCGATCCTCCGCCGCAGCTGCTGGGCTACTTCGAGCGGACGTTCATCGACTGCCCGTGGGCGGATCCGTCCATCCCATCACTGGTGTACGAGGACTCGGACGGCAAGATCGTCGGCTTCATCGGCTCGCACGCACGGCGCCTGCGCATAGACGGTCGTCCCATACGTATGGGTTGCAGCGGTCCGCTAGTCGCCGCTCCTGAGGCGCGCAATCGGGGGGTTGGCGCCCTACTGCTACGTCGCTACCTCGCTGGCCCCCAAGACATCACGATCACCGACGCCGCTACGGACACGGTGCGGCGGATGGAGGTCGGTCTCGGGGGCCAGGTTCTGGTACACGCCTCGATTGGCTGGACCAAGGTATTCCGGCCGGGTGCTGCACTTGCGTCGTGGCTGTCGCACCGCCACCGCTGGCCCATGCTGGCGCGACTGGTTGGGCTCGTCGCGCCGGTGCTGGACGCGGCGGCACCGATGCTCGATTCAGCGGCGCCCGGGCGCCTGCGCCGCCGCGCGGGCCTCGTCCAAGCGCAGCCGGACGCGCAGGCCGTACCGTTGACCGTCGATGCGCTGCTGGAACAGATGGGTAACGCTGCCCGAACGCTGCGCCTGCACCCCGATTACGACGCCGAGTACCTGCACTGGTTGTTTTCGGAACTCGAGGCCGTGGACTTCCGCGGGGTGCCCGTGCGCCACCTGGTCTACGACCGCAGCGGCCGTGTCGCCGGCTGGTACGTCTACTACCTCACACCGGGCGGCATCGCCCAGGTGCTGCAGATCGCGGCGCCCACCGGCAGCGCCGACCTGGTGCTCGACCACCTCTTCTGGCACGCCGCGAACGGGGGCGCAGCAGCCGTACAAGGCCGCATCGAACCGGCACTGCTCGGTCCGCTGCGCAGTCACTGGTGTCTGCTGTCGCGCTCGCAGCTGGCGCTTGTGTACACCGAGGACCAGATCCTGCTCGGTCTGCTGGGCTCCCCGAAGTCGCTGCTCACTCGGCTCGAGGGCGAGTGGTGGATGGGCCATCGCCTGCTCTGGCGCGGAGGTGGCCATTCCATGTCCACGTCCCCACGGCAACTGGCAGGCGAGGCCTGGTCCGTCGTCGAGGCCGCTTGCCGGGGACACCTTCGACGAGGACGGCGCGGGATGGTGTAGCTCGTGAGGAGCCGAGCGGTGCGGATTCGGCAGCGTCAGGGCCGTGGTCGCGGTGCGGCTTTGACCCATGGCCGCATCGAGCGGCGCACCATCCAAGTCCTGCCCGCCCCAGAAAAGATCAACTTTCCGCACGCTGCGCGGGCATTGGGGCATCCAGAACGGGCTGCACTACGTCCGCGACGTCACCTTCACCGAGGACGCCTCCCGGATCCGCACCGGCGCCGGTGCCCGCGTCATGGCCACCATACCTGGCCATCGCCGTCCTCCACCGAGCGGGCCACACCAACATCGCCGCCGGGCTGCGCTGGGCCAGCTACAACTTCAACCACCCACTCACCCCTGCTCGGCCTCACCTGACTTTGCCGGAGCCCTGCGTTTGGACCGGACCGGAGCTGATCTGCCCGCGCCGCCGTAACACCCGCCCCCGGGTCTGCGACTTACCTGATTGAGGTCACGAGCACCCGTTGTAACCGCCCTTGATAACAAGCAGTGACCGAATGCCAGAAAATGACCCGGAGCGTAATCACACTTCGCGTCCACGAAGAGGCCCCGAGGAAATCATGGAAACACGGCCTGTCACCGTCAGCACGCCCACGCTGGGTCAGGGAAGCTCCTCGCCGTCGCCGCGTATGCGCTGGGAGATCACGTACCGCCGAGCAGTCTGCCTCGCTGACCTCGTTGTGATCGTCGTTGCCGCGCGCGTCGGGTTGGTCTTCCATGACGGCAGCCTCCAGCTGGGGAGCAACGCGTGGCCGGGGGCGCTGGCGTTGGTCAGCACCATCGTGCTGTTAGCGGGACTGGCTGGCCGCCGGTGCTGGGAGCCGCGGATCCTCGGCCAGGGCGCCGAGGAGTTCCGCCGGGTCGGCGCTGCGGTCGGCGCGGCCATCGTCGTCCTGGCGCTCACCGGTCTGGCTGTGCACGCCCCCGACCTCGGCCCCTGGGTGTTCGGGGTGCTACCCGCGACTGGCGTGGCGCTGGCCTTCTCCCGGTTCGGATTGCGCCGGGTGCTGCACGCCCGGCGCTCCCGGGGCGGGTGCATGGTGCCGGTGTTGGTGGCAGGCAGCGTCGACGAGGTCGCCGACCTCATCGCGAGGACCCGCCGGGAGGCTCACAACGGTTGGTTGGTCGAGGCGGTCTGCGTCCCGACACCTCCCGGCGGCTCCGCTCTCAATGACCTGTGCGGGGTGCCGGTGGTCGGTGATCTCGACGAGATGGCGACCTCGGTGCGGCGTGGGGGGTACCGAATCGTCGTCGTCGTGCCGGATCCGGCGTGGACTCGCCGCCGGTTGCGGGACATGGCGTGGGAGCTGGAGGGCACTCCGGCCGCGCTGATCGTCGCCCCGGCGTTGATGGAGGTCACCGGTCCTCGGCTGCACATGACGCCCGTGTACGGGTTGACCCTGTTGCGAGTGAGCAAGCCGTCCTTCACGGGAGCGCGGTGGCTCCTCAAGGACGCGATCGAACGGATCAGCGCGTTGGCCGGGCTGGCAGTGTTGACGCCCCTGCTCCTGCTGATCGCCCTCGCGATCAAGCGCGACGACGGTGGCTCAGTGCTCTTCCGTCAAGAGCGGGTCGGCAAGGGGGGCAAGACCTTCATGATGCTGAAGTTCAGATCGATGGT
>JALYQB010000477.1 GCA_030856045.1 Actinomycetota bacterium | reverse complement strand
AGGCCGCCTCGCCGGGGTCCGCGACGCCGCCGGAGGAACCCCCCGCCGACGCGGTCGACGCCACGCAGGCCGCGGTGATCGCCGTCGCCGACGGTCCGGAGACGCCGCCGGCCGACGCGATCCCGGCTGGGCCGAGCCAGGACGGAACGCTTCAGGACGGGGAGGGCTGACGACATGCTGATCCCGCGCAAGGTCAAGCATCGCAAGCAGCACTCGCCGAGCCGGCACGGTGCGGCGAAGGGCGGTACCCGGGTGACCTTCGGGGACCTCGGGATCCAGGCCCTGGAGCCCGCGTACGTGACCAACCGGCAGATCGAGTCGGCACGTATCGCGATCAACCGGCACATCAAGCGCGGCGGTAAGGTCTGGATCACCATCTTCCCGGACCGCCCGCTCACCAAGAAGCCGGCCGAGACCCGGATGGGTTCCGGCAAGGGTTCGCCGGAGTGGTGGGTCGCCAACGTCAAGCCTGGCCGGGTCATGTTCGAGATGAGCTTCCCGAACGAGACGGTGGCGCGCGAGGCGCTGCGCCGCGCGATCCACAAGCTGCCGATGAAGTGCCGGATCGTGACCAGGGAGGGTGGTGAATTCTGATGGCGACCACCACCGCGGCAACGGAGCTGCGTGAACTCGCCGACGAGGAGTTGGTGATGCGGCTGCGGGAGGCCAAGGAGGAGCTGTTCAACCTCCGGTTCCAGATGGCCACCGGGCAGATGGACAACAACCGACGGCTCCGAACGGTCCGGCACGGGATCGCCCGGATCTACACCGTGATGCGCGAGCGTGAGCTGGGGCTGTCGGTCTCGCCCGACGACCGAGCCGGAAATGAGGGTGCGGCATGACCGAGGCAGTGGGTTCGCAGGACGGCATGACCGGCACCGAGCAGGTGCGCGCCAACCGCAAGGTCCGGGAGGGCTACGTCGTCTCGGACAAGATGAACAAGACGGTTGTGGTCGCACTCGAGGACCGCAAGAAGCACCCGCTGTACGCCAAGATCCTGCGCTCCACCACGAAGGTGAAGGTGCACGACGAGGCGAACGTCGCCGGTGTCGGCGACCGCGTGCGACTGATGGAGACCCGCCCGCTCTCGGCGACCAAACGCTGGCGGCTCGTCGAGGTGCTCGAGAAGGCCAAGTAACCACCACGGGTTCGATCCACCACCCCAGGAGAAGGCAGTGATCCAGCAGGAGTCGCGACTGCGTGTCGCCGACAACACGGGTGCGAAGGAGATCCTCTGCATCCGGGTGCTCGGCGGCTCCGGGCGCCGCTACGCGGGTATCGGGGACATCATCGTGGCGACCGTCAAGGACGCCATCCCCGGTGCGGGCGTGAAGCGCGGTGACGTCGTGAAGGCCGTTATCGTGCGCACGGTCAAGGAGAAGCGCCGCCCGGACGGGTCCTACATCCGGTTCGACGAGAATGCCGCTGTGCTGATCAAGCCGGACGGGGAGCCGCGAGGTACCCGCATCTTCGGGCCGGTCGGGCGCGAGCTCCGGGACAAGCGGTTCATGAAGATCATCTCATTGGCGCCGGAGGTGCTGTGATGAAGGTGAAGAAGGGCGACACCGTCGTCGTGGTCGCCGGTAAGGACAAGGGCGCCAAGGGCCGGGTCATCCAGGCATACCCCGACACGGACCGCGTGCTCGTCGAGGGTGTGAACCGCATCAAGAAGCACACCCGGATCAGCCGCACCCAGCGCGGTGCGCAGTCCGGCGGAATCGTGACCCAGGAAGCGTCGGTCCACGTGTCGAACGTGATGGTCGTCGATTCGGACGGCAAGCCGGCCCGGGTGGGTTACCGCACCGACGACGAGGGCAAGCACGTGCGCGTCTCGCGCCGCAACGGCAAGGACATCTGAGATGACAGCAACGGAGCAGCAGCCGGAACCGGCGACCGTGCCGCGCCTGCGGGCCCGATACCGCGAGGAGATCGCCGGCGGTCTGCGCGAGCAGTTCGGTTACTCGAACGTGATGCAGATCCCCGGCGTCGTCAAGGTCGTGGTGAACATGGGCGTCGGTGATGCCGCCCGTGATGCCAAGCTCATGGACGGCGCGGTCCGAGACCTCGCGACGATCACCGGCCAGAAGCCGCTGGTGCAGAAGGCGCGCAAGTCGATCGCGCAGTTCAAGCTGCGCGAGGGGATGCCGATCGGCGCGAAGGTGACGCTGCGCGGCGACCGGATGTGGGAGTTCCTCGATCGGCTGCTGTCGATCGCGCTGCCCCGTATCCGCGACTTCCGCGGGTTGTCCGCCACCCAGTTCGACGGTAACGGCAACTACACCTTCGGGCTGAACGAGCAGTCGATGTTCCACGAGATCGACCCGGATTCGATCGACCGGTCGCGCGGTATGGACATCACGGTCGTGACCTCCGCGGCCACCGACGAGGAGGGTCGGGCGCTGCTGCGGCGCCTGGGCTTCCCCTTCAAGGAGAGCTGATGGCGAAGAAGGCGTTGCGGATCAAGGCGGAGCGCAAGCCGAAGTTCGCCGTGCGTGCGTACACCCGCTGCCAGCGGTGTGGGCGGCCGCGCGCGGTGTTCCGCAAGTTCGGGCTGTGCCGCATCTGCATGCGGGGAATGGCCCACCGGGGCGAGCTCCCCGGTGTGTCCAAGTCCAGCTGGTAAGACTCACAACTTCGCCGCAGGCCTGGCAACGGGGACCACGGCGGGAAGGGACCCCAGGGGTCACCATGACGATGACCGATCCGATCGCGGACATGCTCACGCGGCTGCGGAACGCGAACTCGGCGTACCACGACCAGGTCGTGATGCCGCACTCGAAGCTGAAGGTGCACATCGCGGAGATCCTGCGTCGCGAGGGCTACATCACCGGCTACCGCACGGAGGACGCCGCGGTGGGTCAGTCCCTCGTGGTGGAGCTGAAGTACGGCCCGAACCGCGAGCGCAGCATCGCAGGCCTGCGCCGGGTGTCGAAGCCCGGGCTGCGGGTGTACGCGAAGTCGACCGCGCTGCCGAAGGTGCTCGGCGGCCTCGGCGTCGCGATCATCTCCACTTCCACCGGCCTGCTGACCGATCGGCAGGCCGCCAAGCACAAGGTGGGCGGGGAAGTCCTCGCCTACGTCTGGTGAGACGGGAGGACACGAGCATGTCGCGCATCGGAAAGCTGCCGATCACCGTGCCCTCCGGGGTGGACGTCACCATCGACGGCCGCACCGTGACGGTGAAGGGACCCAGGGGCACCTTGTCCTACACGGTCAACGAGCCGATCACGGTGGAGCGGACGCAGGACGGCACCCTGCAGGTGAACCGTCCCGACGACGAGCGGAAGAGCAAGTCGCTGCACGGGTTGTCCCGCACCCTGGTCAACAACATGGTCGTCGGGGTGACGCAGGGGTATGAGAAGAAGTTGGAGATCCACGGCGTGGGGTACCGCGTCGTGCTCAAGGGCTCGGACCTGGAGTTCGCGCTCGGCTACAGCCACTCGGTGCCGGTGAAGGCACCCGAGGGCATCTCCTTCGCGGTCGAGAGTCCCACCCGGTTCTCCGTGGCGGGCATCGACAAGGAGCAGGTGGGCGAGATCGCGGCCAACATCCGCAAGCTCCGCAAGCCCGACCCGTACAAGGGCAAGGGCGTGCGGTACGCGGGCGAGCGCATCCGCCGCAAGGTCGGGAAGACGGGTAAGTGATCATGGCTGATTCGGTGACCACCACTTCGGTGACGACCACCAAGCGCGCGCGGGCGGGCAAGGACGTCTCGACGCGTCGCAGGCTTGCGCGGACGCGCCGGCATTTCCGGGTCCGGAAGAAGATCAGCGGCACCCCCGGGCGTCCCCGCCTGGCGGTCACCCGCTCGGCGCGCCACATCACGGCGCAGCTGGTCGACGACCTCGCCGGGCGCACCCTGGCGTCGGCGTCGACGCTCGAGGCCGAGGTGCGCTCGATGGCGGGCGACAAGAAGGCCCGGGCGGCACAGGTCGGCCGCCTGGTGGCCGAGCGCGCCCGCGCGGCCGGGGTCACGGCGGCGGTGTTCGACCGGGGTGGGCACGACTACCACGGCCGCATCGCCTCGCTGGCCGACGCCGCCCGCGACGCAGGCCTGGAGTTCTGATCATGGTGCATAACGGAAGGAACGCCTGATGCCTGGACGCACACGGCAAGGCGGTGGTCCCGGAGGTCCCGGCGGAGAACGCAGTGACCGCAGGGACCGCCGCGACGGCGGCCGCGGCGGGGCGGCTCAGCAGGATAAGAGCAACAACCTCGAGCGGGTCGTCGCGATCAACCGCGTCGCCAAGGTCGTGAAGGGCGGTCGGCGCTTCAGCTTCACCGCGCTGGTCGTCGTCGGCGATGGCGATGGCGTCGTCGGCGTCGGTTACGGCAAGGCCAAGGAGGTGCCTGCGGCGATCCAGAAGGGGGTGGAGGAGGCCAAGAAGAACTTCTTCCGCGTTCCCCGGATCGCGGGCACGATCCCGCACCCGATCACCGGCGAGGCCGCCGCGGGCGTGGTGCTGCTGCGCCCGGCGAGCCCCGGTACCGGGGTGATCGCGGGCGGGCCGGTGCGCGCCGTCCTCGAGTGCGCCGGGGTGCACGACGTGCTCTCCAAGTCCCTCGGGAGCGACAACGCGATCAACATCGTGCACGCCACCGTGGCCGCGCTGAAGGGTCTGCAACGTCCCGAGGAGGTCGCGGCCCGCCGCGGCCTGCCGATCGAGGACGTGGCACCGGCCGGGATGCTGCGGGCGCGGGCCGGGAAGGGGGTGTGACGTGGGCCGGCTGAGAGTGACCCAGGTGCGCAGCACGATCGGGACCAAGCGCAACCAGCGCGAGACGATGCGCTCGCTCGGGCTGCGCAAGATCCGGCAGTCCGTGGAACGCGAGGACGACCCGCAGGTGCGCGGGATGATCGCCACCGTCCGCCACCTGGTGGCGGTGGAGGAGGTCTCGGACGAGGTGAGTGGAACATGACGATCAAACTTCATCACCTGCGCCCCGCCCCGGGCGCGAAAACCGCGAAGACGCGGGTCGGCCGTGGTGAGGGCTCGAAGGGCAAGACCGCGGGCCGCGGCACGAAGGGCACCAGCGCCCGCAAGAACGTGCCTGCCCGGTTCGAGGGCGGCCAGATGCCGATCCACATGCGGCTCCCCAAGCTCAAGGGCTTCAAGAACCGTTTCCGGACCGAGTACCAGGTCGTCAACGTCGGCGACCTCGCGCGGCTGTTCCCGGACGGTGGCGCCGTCGGCCCGCCGCAGCTCGTCGAGGCCGGTGCGGTCCGCAAGGGCTCGCTCATCAAGGTCCTCGGCGACGGTGACCTCGGTGGTGTCAGCGTGCAGGTCACCGCACACGCGTTCTCCGGGTCCGCCCGCGACAAGATCGGCGCTGCGGGCGGATCGGCAACGCAGGCCTGAGGAGTGAGCCCACGGACGGGTCTTCGACGGCTGTTAGAGTCGTCGCCAGGAGCCATGCTCCACCAGACGTGTGCGCCCCGCGCCCATCCGTGATTCCGCTGTCGGCGGCGCGCCCGCCGGCCATGCCAGGAGGTCTTGAGTGCTCGGCGCCTTCCGCTCGGCTCTCGCGACGCCGGATCTGCGCCGCAAGATTCTGTTCACGCTCGGGATCCTGGCGGTGTACCGGCTCGGGGCTTCGACGCCCGCCCCCGGAGTCTCCTACGTCACGATTCAACAGTGCCTCGAGCAGGTCGCCGGGAGCGACAACGCGAACATCTACTCGCTGATCAACCTGTTCAGCGGGGGAGCACTGCTTCAGCTCTCGGTGTTCGCGCTGGGGATCATGCCCTACATCACGGCCAGCATCATCACGCAGCTGCTGACCGTGGTGATCCCGCGCTACGAGCAGTTGAAGAAGGAGGGCCAGTCCGGCCAGGCGAAGCTCACGCAGTACACGCGGTATCTCACCATCGCGCTGGCCGTGCTGCAGTCCACCGGCATCGTCGCCCTCGCGGTGCGCGGACAGTTGCTCCCGGACTGTCCGGGCATCATCCCGGACGGCTCGATCTTCAACCTCGTCGTGATCGTGGTGGTGATGACCGCAGGCACCGCGGTGATCATGTGGCTCGGCGAGCTGATCACCGAGAAGGGGATCGGCAACGGCATGTCGCTGCTGATCTTCACCTCGATCGGTGCGCGGATCCCCGCCGAGGGCAAGAACATCCTCGACCAGAACGGTCCGTTGGTTTTCGCCGTGGTCTGTGTGTTCGGCCTGGCGATCATCGCGAGTGTCGTGTTCGTGGAGCTGGGCCAGCGCCGCATCCCGGTGCAGTACGCGAAGCGCATGATCGGCCGCCGGATGTACGGCGGGACGTCGACCTACCTCCCGCTGAAGGTGAACCAGGCCGGCGTCATCCCGGTCATCTTCGCCTCGTCGTTGCTGTACCTGCCGCAGCTGCTGTCGCAGCTGACGACGTCGCCGACCAGCGGTTCGCGAAGCTGGTGGCAGGCCTTCGTCGACGATTACCTGGTCGATCAGTCGAGTCCCGTGCACATCGCGGGGTACTTCTTGATGATCGTGTTCTTCACCTACTTCTACGTGGCGATCACCTTCAACCCGGAGGACCGCGCGGAGGAGATGAAGAAGTTCGGCGGCTTCATCCCCGGCATCCGCCCGGGGCGGCCGACGTCGGAGTACCTCAGCTTCGTGCTGAGCCGCATCACCCTGCCGGGATCGCTGTACCTCGGTACGGTCGCCGTGCTGCCGAACCTGTTCCTCGACCTCACCGGTGACGGTCAGAACCAGAACTTCCCGTTCGGCGGCACCGCGGTGCTGATCATCGTCGGTGTCGGACTGAACACCGTCCAGCAGATCGAGAGTCAGCTCATGCAGCGCAATTACGAAGGGTTCCTCCGCTAGTGCGACTCCTCCTCGTCGGTCCGCCCGGAGCGGGCAAGGGAACCCAGGCCACGGTCCTGAGCGGACGGCTCGGCCTCCCGCACATCTCCACCGGAGACCTCTTCCGCGCGCACATCGATGGCGAGACCCCGCTGGGACGGCAGGTCAAGGAGTACCTCGACGCGGGCAGGCTGGTACCCGACGAGGTCACCAACGAGATGGTCCGGGAGCGGCTCGCTGAGCGCGACGTCGAGGACGGCTTCCTGCTCGACGGCTTCCCCCGCAACACTGCCCAGGCCGAGGTGCTGGACGCGATGCTGCGCGAGCAGGACGCCGAGCTCGACGCGGTGGTCGAGCTGGACGTGCCGGAGGACGAGGTGGTGGAGCGCCTGCTCGCCCGCGGGAGGGACGACGACACCGAGGATGTCATCCGGCACCGCCAGCAGGTCTACCGGTCCGACACCGCCCCGCTGCTGGACTTCTACGCGGACCGGCTGGTCACCGTGCACGCCGCCGGCTCGGTCGAGGAGATCAGCGAGCGCGTGCTGGGCGCCGCCCGCGCGAGCCGGTGACCGGGGACGGTGTCCGGGCCGTGGTGCGCCGGCTGCGGGGTAGGTCCATCGAGCTCAAGTCGCCCGGTGAGCTCGAGGCGATGCGTGCCGCAGGCGTGGTGGTCGCGACGACCCTGCGGCGGCTGCAGACAGCCGCCGTCCCGGGCATCAGCACCGGCGAGCTGGACGAGCTGGCCGAGGAGACGATCCGCGGCGCCGGTGCCGTCCCCTCGTTCCAGGGCTACCACGGGTTCCCCGCGTCGATCTGTGCGTCGGTGAACGAGCAGATCGTGCATGGCATCCCGAGCCGGGCTCAGGTGCTGGCCGACGGTGACCTGCTCTCGATCGACTGCGGTGCGATTCTCGACGGCTGGCACGGCGACGCGGCCGTGACCGTCGCGGTCGGTGCGGTCAGCGAAGTCGACCGCAAGCTCTCCGCCGCGTGCCGGGCCGCGCTGCTCGCCGGCATCACCGGGACGGTGCCGGGTGGGCGGCTCACCGACGTCTCCCACGCCGTGGAGAGCGCGGTGCACGCCGCCGCGGCCGCCGACGGCGTCGAGTACGGAATCGTCGCGGACTACGGTGGTCACGGCATCGGCACCTCGATGCACATGGACCCGTTCCTGCCCAACGTGGGCCCGCCCGGCCGCGGCCCGAAGCTCGTAGCGGGCATGGCGCTCGCCATCGAGCCGATGCTCACCCTCGGCACCCACCTCACCGAGGAGCTCGACGACGGCTGGACCGTGATCACGCAGGACGGATCCCGCGCCGCGCACTGGGAGCACTCGGTGGCCATCACCGCGGACGGCCCCGTGGTGCTGACGGCTCCGGTGTGACCAGGCGGTGTGGAGCCCGTCCGGCCGGCGACGTACACTGTGATGTCGGCGCGTGCACGTGCGCCGGTTCCAGCGTGTCTGCGCGTCGCACATCCTCGATGCCTTCCGCACGTTTCCGGGCCGGCTCCTGCGCACGTGGCGGTGCGGCCACCCCGACAGGGTGGTCGGCAGACAGCGACTGTCACGAATTGCGGAGGACATGGCTAAGAAGGACGGGGCGATCGAGGTCGAGGGTCGCGTGGTCGAGCCACTCCCCAACGCGATGTTCCGCGTGGAGCTGGAGAACGGCCACCGAGTCCTGGCACACATCAGCGGCAAGATGCGGCAGCACTACATCCGCATCTTGCCGGAAGACAAGGTCGTGGTGGAACTCTCGCCGTACGACCTGTCCCGCGGCCGCATCGTCTACCGCTACAAGTGAATCCCCCCGAGCAGGAGAACGAGACGACGTGAAGGTCCAGCCGAGCGTCAAGAAGATCTGTGACAAGTGCCAGGTCATCCGCCGTCACCGGCGGGTTCTGGTGATCTGCAGCAACCCCAGGCACAAGCAGCGCCAGGGCTGAGCCGCAGCAGGGCTTCTGCCACGCATGATGACGACCTCCCCGCACCACCGAAGACCAGACGGGTCGGAACCACCCCCGGATCTCAGGCCGGGGCCCGCGACCTCGAGTGGAGCCGTTTCACGGTTCGACCGTCGTCAGCCGGGACGGACGGGGAGCAGACCTGGGACGACGAAACAGGAGAACGCACCGCATGGCACGACTCACCGGCGTCGACCTCCCCCGCGAGAAGCGGATGGAGATCGCGTTGACCTACGTCTACGGTATCGGTCGCACCCGGTCGCACGAGATCCTCACCGCCACCGGGATCAGCCCGGATCTGAGGTCGAAGGACCTCAGCGACACCGATCTCGCCGCACTCCGGGAGTACATCGAGAGCAATTATCGGGTCGAGGGTGACCTCCGCCGCGAGGTACAGGCCGACATCCGGCGCAAGATCGAGATCGGCTGTTACGAGGGCCTGCGGTGGCGCCGTGGGCTCCCCGTGCGCGGGCAGCGCACCAAGACCAACGCCCGCACCCGCAAGGGTCCGAAGAAGACGGTCGCCGGCAAGAAGAAGGCCGGGCGCAAGTAGTCCGCAACGAGCCGCTGCCGGGGCCCGCTGCCCCGGAATACCCTGCAAGGAGCTCTCGAGACCATGCCACCCAAGGCACGCACCGGTGTCGGCACCAAGAAGGTGCGGCGCAAGGAGAAGAAGAACGTCGCGCACGGCCACGCGCACATCAAGTCCACGTTCAACAACACGATCGTCTCGATCACCGACCCCACGGGCGCGGTGATCGCCTGGGCCTCCGCAGGCCACGTCGGCTTCAAGGGTTCCCGGAAGTCGACGCCGTACGCGGCGCAGATGGCGGCGGAGAGCGCCGCCCGCAAGGCCGCCGAGCACGGCATGAAGAAGGTCGACGTCTTCGTCAAGGGCCCCGGCTCAGGACGTGAGACGGCGATCCGCTCGCTGCAGGCCGCCGGCCTCGAGGTGGGCAACATCCAGGACGTGACGCCGCAGCCGCACAACGGCTGCCGGCCGCCGAAGCGGCGCCGGGTCTAAGGCGCGGGGAGGAGTAGGAGATGGCTCGGTACACCGGACCCATCACACGCAAGTCCCGCCGGCTCAAGGTCGACCTCGTCGGCGGGGACCAGGCGTTCGAGCGTCGCCCGTACCCGCCCGGCCAGCACGGCCGTGCGCGGATCAAGGAGAGCGAGTACCTCCTGCAGATGCAGGAGAAGCAGAAGGCGCGCTTCACCTACGGCGTCATGGAGAAGCAGTTCCGCCGGTACTACGAAGAGGCCAACCGCCGCTCCGGCAAGACCGGTGACACGCTGCTGCAGATCCTGGAGTCGCGGCTGGACAACGTCGTCTACCGCGCGGGCCTGGCCCGCACGCGGCGCCAAGCCCGCCAGCTCGTGACCCACGGCCACTTCATGGTCAACGGGAAGTACGTGGACATTCCCAGCTACCGGGTGTCGAGGTTCGACATCGTCGACATCAAGCCCACGTCGCGGGGCGCGCTGCCGTTGGTGATCGCCAAGGAGTCCTTCGGTGATCGTCCGATCCCGGCCTGGATGCAGGTGGTGCCCTCGACGCTGCGGGTGCTCGTGCACCAGCTGCCGGAGCGGGCGCAGATCGACACCCCGGTACAGGAGCAGCTGATCGTGGAGCTCTACTCGAAGTAGCACCACCCCCGAAACGCACACCCCGCCACGGCGTCAAATAGCGGGCGCCAGAGGAGGAAGAACACCCGTGCTCATCACCCAGCGACCCACCCTCACCGAGGACCCGGTCGTCGACACCCGCTCCCGGTTCGTCATCGAGCCGTTGGAACCCGGTTTCGGCTACACCCTCGGCAACTCGCTGCGCCGGACGCTGCTGTCGTCGATCCCCGGCGCGGCGGTCACCAGCATCCGAATCGACGGCGTCCTGCACGAGTTCACCACCGTGCCGGGCGTCAAGGAGGACGTCACCGACATCATCCTCAACCTCAAGGAGCTCGTGGTGAACTCCGAGGAGGACGAGCCGGTGACGATGTACCTGCGCAAGCAGGGCCCCGGTGACGTCACCGCCGCGGACATCGTGCCCCCGTCGGGCGTGACCGTGCACAACCCCGACCTGCACATCGCCACCCTCAACGCGAAGGGCAAGCTCGAGATCGAGCTGGTCGTGGAGCGGGGCCGCGGCTACGTGCCCGCCGTGCAGAACAAGGCGTCGGGCGCCGAGATCGGCCGCATTCCGGTGGACTCGATCTACTCGCCGGTGATGAAGGTGACCTACAAGGTCGAGGCCACCCGTGTCGAGCAGCGCACCGACTTCGACAAGCTGGTGCTCGACGTGGAGACCAAACCCTCCATCGCGCCGCGCGATGCGCTGGCGTCGGCGGGTCGCACACTGGTGGAGCTGTTCGGGCTCGCCCGCGAGCTCAACGCCGACGCCGAGGGCATCGAGATCGGACCGTCGCCTGCCGAGGCGGACACCATCGCGGCGTTCGCGATGCCGATCGAGGACCTCGACCTCACGGTGCGGTCCTACAACTGCCTCAAGCGTGAGGGCATCCACACGGTGGGTGAGCTGGTCAGCCGCAGCGAGGCGGACCTGCTCGACATCCGGAACTTCGGCGCGAAGTCGATCGACGAGGTGAAGCTGAAGCTCGTCGGCCTCGCGCTCCAGCTCAAGGACAGCCCGCCCGGGTTCGACCCGAGCGCGGTGGCGTCCGACTACTCCGTCGACGGCTGGGAAGACGGTGGTGTCAACGGTGCGGCGGACAGCACCGACGACGGCCAGGACTACGCAGAAACGGAGCAGCTCTGATGCCCACCCCCACCAAGGGCGCACGGCTCGGCGGATCGGCCTCCCACCAGCGGCTGATGCTGGCCAACCTGGCCACCGCGCTCTTCGAGCACGGGCGCATCACGACCACCGAGACCAGGGCGAAGCGGCTGCGCCCGTTCGCCGAGCGGCTGATCAGCAAGGCCCGCCGGGCCGACCTGCACAACCGCCGCGAGGTCATGCGGGTGATCCGCGACAAGGACGTCGTGCACAAACTGTTCGCCGAGATCGGCCCGCACTTCGAGGGCAGGCCAGGTGGCTACACCCGGATCACCAAGACGATGCCCCGCAAGGGCGACAACGCCCCCATGGCGGTCATCGAACTGATCGCCGAACGCACCGCGACCGCCGAGGCCGAGCAGGCCAGGGGCAGCCGGTTCGTCCGGGACGACGCCGCGACCCCGGCGCCCACCGTCGTCGAGTCCACCGTCATCGAGTCCACCGTCGTCGAGTCCACCGAAGTCACCGAGGCGGTGGGGCCGGTGGCGCAGCGCCCTGCGTCCACCGCGCCGCCCGAGCCGGCCGAGGACGCTGACGCGGAGCCGGGGAAATCCTGACCCACACCGCACCGCAGACAGCGCCGGAGCCCGCCACCCCACCCGGGGACGGCGGGCTCCTGCGCTGTCGGCTGGACGTCGCCTACGACGGGTCCGGCTTCTCCGGGTGGGCCCGTCAGCCTGGGCTGCGCACGGTCCAGGGGGTCCTGGAGGACGCGTTGTCGACGCTGCTGCGCTCGCCCGTGGCGCTGACCGTGGCCGGCCGGACCGACACCGGCGTGCACGCGACGGGCCAGGTCGCCCACGCCGACCTGCCCGCAGGCACGCCGCTGCCGGAGCTCGGGCACCGGCTCGCCCGGCTGCTCCCCGCTGACGTGCGGGTGCCCGCGGTGCGGTCGGCGCCCGCCGGGTTCGACGCCCGGTTCTCGGCGGTGCGCAGGCACTACCATTACCGGGTCTGCGACTCGCCGTGGGGTACCGAGCCGCTCCGGCGGCACGACACGCTCGCCTGGCACCGGCCGCTGGACCTCGCCGCGATGAACGCCGCCGCCGCATCGCTGCTCGGCGAGCACGACTTCGCCGCGTTCTGCCGCCGCCGGGAGGGCGCCACGACCATCCGCGACCTGCAGCGGTTCGCATGGACGCGCCCGGAGCCGCACCTGCTGGTCGCGCAGGTCGTCGCGGACGCGTTCTGCCACTCGATGGTGCGCAGCCTGGTCGGTGCGGTGCTCGCGGCGGGGGAGGGCCGCCGCCCGTCCGAGTGGCCGGGGTCCCTGCTGGCGACGACATCTCGGGCGAGCGCGGTGGGCGTGGTGCCGCCGCACGGGCTCACCCTCGTCGCCGTGGACTACCCGGCCGACGACGAGCTCGCCGCCCGCGCCGAGGTGACCCGCCGGCGCCGCTGGGCACCGGGCGCCGACTGATCCGCGCTTCGACTGATCTCAGTCGCCGCGGCGGACCGGGCCGAGGATGTCGCGCTCCCGTGGCGTGGTGACCAGCCGCAGCGGCAGCCACAGGTTCGGGCCCAGCGCGACGACCTGGTCGTCGCCCAGTGTGGTCAGCGCCCCGGCGAGGGACGGCGGCAGCCGCCACAGCTCGCCCGCCAGCTCCGCCTGCTCCTGCGGCAGCCGCTGCAGCAGCACGAGGTCCGCGCCGTTCGCCGTGGTCGCCGCCTGGGGGTGCAGGTAGGGGAGCACATACAGCGTGGTCTGCCACGCGGAGCGGGGCCCGAACAGCTCCTGTGGCACGGCCCCGCCGTCGTGGACGACGAGCAGCGGGGCGTCCTCGGAGGCACGGGGCAGCTCGACCGGCGCCAGCCTGCGCACCTGCACGAGGGATGCGGCGGCGTCTCCCGCGGCCTGTGGCAGCGCCTGCCACGCCGCCGGCCTCCCGGTGGCGATGACGATCCACGCCCCGGTGGCCATGGCGCGCAGCGCCACCTGCCGCGCGAGGTACAGCCCCCCCACGAGGACGATCCGGGTCGGCACGGGACGCAGCGCCGAGACCGACAGCGGCTCCCCGCCGGGGCCCGAACCGAGCACCATCCCGCCGCGGTCCCCCGACGGGCTCACGGCGTCCAGCATCTCCGCAGGCACGAGGAATTCCGGCGCGACGGCGCGGGGGGTGCCGGGGTCGTCCAGGATCCGCGCGGGGCTGCGGTGCCCGATGGTGCGCTCGCTGCGCTCGGTCACGCCGACGCTCCCAGCGGGAGGGTGCCCGCGAGCCCGGCGAGCTGCAGGCCGCGCAGCGGGGTGAGGGCGACACCCAGCCGCGCGGACACCGCGTGCAGCCGCTCGTCGGC
>JALYQB010000475.1 GCA_030856045.1 Actinomycetota bacterium | reverse complement strand
CGTCCGGGCTGCCCGCTCGCCCCGCGGCGGGGCGGTCCCGCCGCTCCCAGCGCACCGTGTGAAGCGCGGGGGTGAGGTGCCCGCCACCGACGGGCCGTGCGTGTACGCCTTCCAAGGCGGCTACGATCGTACCCACACCGTCGGTCAGCCACACATCCCCGACCGCCCCGGCTACGAGGGGCGCGTCGTCCGGCCGCAGGCGGGCGTGCGCGAGGAGGTGACCGTCCGTGCTGGGCACCCGGCCCGCGGGCCGGATCGTCACGCGGTCGATCGTCACCGGGACCTCGGGAGCCGTGGCCCCGACGACGTCGCCCGCGCGGGCCGCGTGGAGGGTTTGGAGTGCGGCGTCGAGCAGGGCGGGGTGGACTGCGTACCCGGCGACCACCGGCCCGGGGACCGGCGCCACGGCGGCCAGGGCCTCGCGCTCGCCCCGCCACAACCGCTCGACCACCCGGAAGGTCGGGCCATACTCCAACCCCCGCGAGCTCATGTCGTCGTAGTGGTCCGGGCCCGTGACCTCCAGCGAACACCGCGCGCGGACGGCGTCGAGGTCGATCACGCACCGCTCGCCGTCGGCCGGGTCGGCGGGCGCGATCCCGGCACTCACGTGGCGCGTCCACGCCGAGCCCGCGTCGCCCCGGGCGTAGGCGTCGACCGTCGACCAGCCGCCGTCAGCGGGCCGGACTCGCACCTGCGTCGTGGCCGCGCCCGCGTCCGGCACCACGAGCATCCGGCGGAACTGCACGCCGGAGAGCACCACGGTGTCCGTCCTCAGCGCCTGCTCTGCGGCGGCCCGCGCCATCTCGAGCCACACCGCCGCCGGGATGACCGCGGCGCCCGCCACACGGTGGTCATCGAGCAGCGCGGATGCGTCGACGTGCAGCACGCCCTGCCAGACGTGGCTCCCGTCCGCGTCGGCGAGCCCGACATGGTGGCCGAGGAGAGGGTGCTCGCCCGCCGCAGGGACGGGCAGGCCCAGCCGGCCGGGCCCGGCGTCGAACCAATGCCGCTCGCGCTGCCAGGGGTAGCTCGGCAGTCGCACCGGGCGCCGCGGGCCGGGGTGGACGGCTGCCCAGTCGGGGTCGATGCCAACGGTCCACAGACGGCCCAGCGACGTCAGCGCCGTGTCATGCGGGGGCTCGTCGCGCCGCAGCGAGGCGAGGAGCACGGTCTCGCGCTTCTCGCGGTGCGTGCACTGGGCGATCGCCGGCAGCAACACCGGGTGCGGCGAAAGCTCGACGAACACGTCGTGGTCGGAAGCGAGCAAGCCCGCGACCGCGGTCGCGAACTGCACGGGTGCCCGCAGGTTCTGCGCCCAGTAAGAGCCGCCGAGCGTATCCCCCTCGGCCACGAGGCCGGTCACCGTTGAGTACATCGGCACCTGCGTCGGCGTCGGCGCCAGATCACGCAGGGCGTCGACGAGGTCGGCCGTGAGCGGATGCATTTGCGGGCTGTGCGACGCGAAGTCGACCGACTCGACGATCCTGCAGAAGACGCCCTCGCCGCTCAGCCTCGCGACCAGCTCCTCGACCGCGGCGACGGTCCCCGAGACCACGCTCGACGCGGGGGAGTTGACCGCCGCCAGCGACACACGGTCCTCCATGCCGCGCAGCGCCCTGCGAGCCGCGTCGGCCCCGAGCTCGAGCACGGCCATCCGGCCGCGGCCCGCGACAGTACGGATCAGCCGGCCCCGCTGACAGACCACCCGCACGGCGTCCGCGAGGCTCAGCGCGCCCGCGATGTGCGCGGCGGCGACCTCGCCCACACTGTGGCCCACCACCGCGTCCGGGGTGATACCCCGGGACCGCCACAGCTGCGCCAGCGCGACCTGCACCGCGAACAGCGCCGGCTGGACCGCGTCCGGCCCGTCGAGCTCACCGGTCCGAAGCTGCTCCAGCAGGGACCAGCCGGTCTCGGCCCGGATCAGCGTGTCGCATTCGGTCAGCGTCGCGTGCACGACCGGCTCGTCGCGGACCGCGGGATCCAGGGGCCACCACTGTGGGCCCTGCCCCGAGCACACGAGCACCACCCGCCGCGCCCGGGGAGCGCTCGCGTCGTCGCAGGCCGTCCGTGCCGTGGGCGTCCCCGCAAGAAACGAGCGGAGCTCGTCGGC
>JALYQB010000472.1 GCA_030856045.1 Actinomycetota bacterium | reverse complement strand
ACCGGCAGCGCGACGCGTTTGGGGAGGAGCGTGCCGCTCAGCCGATCGCTGCGCACGGCGCGACCCACGAGGATCCGCTTCGCAGCCGTGGCGAGTTTCGACACGGCCGAAGCGTACGACCAAGGTCAGCGCCGACCACCTCGGCGCAGTCACGGCGCAGTCGCGGTGCGCCAGCGGTAGCGTGACCTGAGTCGTCGAGGTCTGGAGTCGCCGAGGTCTGGGAGTCAGTCGCGTGCACGTCGTGGTCATGGGGTGCGGCCGGGTCGGGTCCGGTCTGGCGATCGCGCTCGAACGCCTTGGCCACCAGGTCGCAGTCGTGGATCGCGACCTGCACGCCTTCCGCAGGCTGGGCGTGGACTTCCACGGTCGGCAGGTGGTGGGCCCGGGCTTCGACCGGCAGGTCCTGATCGAGGCGGGCATCGAGGAGGCAGGCGCATTCGCCGCGGTGTCCAGCGGGGACAACTCGAACATCATCGCCGCCCGGGTGGCACGCGAGACGTTCGGCGTGCAGCACGTCGTGGCGCGGATCTACGACGCCAAACGCGCCGCCGTGTACGAGCGGCTCGGCATCCCGACCGTGGCGACGGTGCCGTGGACGACGGACCGCCTGCTCCGCATGGTGCTGCCCGACGGCGTCGCGACGGTCTGGCGGGACCCGTCGGGCACCGTAGCGATCCTGCAGCTTCCGCTGCACGAGGACTGGGCGGGTCGCAGCGTCCGCAACCTCGAAGCGGCCACCGGCGCACGCATCGCGTTCATCGTCCGCTTCGGCACCGGGGTGCTGCCCGACGGCAAGGACCTGGTGCAGGCCGACGACCAGGTCTACGCGGCCGTGGTCTCCGGCACCGTCACCGAGGTCACCACGGCGGCGTCCGCCGCGCCGCAAGCCGACTGACCCGAAGGAGCCCCAGATGCGTGTGGCCATCGCCGGAGCCGGTGCCGTCGGCCGGTCGATCGCGATCGAGCTGATCGGGAACTCCCACCAGGTCATGCTCATCGAGCGCGACGCCTCGCAGCTGGACCCCCAGGAGATCGAGGAGGCCGAGTGGGTGCACGCCGACGCGTGCGAGCTCGCCTCGCTGGAGGAGGCAGGCATCGAACACTGCGACGTCGTGGTCGCCGCCACCGGGGACGACAAGGTGAACCTCGTGCTGTCGCTGCTGGCCAAGACCGAGTTCGCCGTGCGCCGCGTCGCCGCCCGGGTCAACGACCCCCGCAACGAGTGGCTGTTCACCGAGGCGTGGGGCGTCGACGTGGCAGTGTCGACGCCGCGGATGCTCGTCGCCGTCGTGGAGGAGGCGGTGAGCGTCGGGGACCTGGTGCGGCTCATGACGCTGCGAGAGGGCCAGGCGAACCTCGTCGAGGTGCGGCTGCCCGACGACACCCCGCTCGCCGGACTCCCGGTGCGGGAGCTCGACCTGCCGAGTGACGCGGCGCTCGTCACGATCCTGCGCGACGGCCGGGTGATCGTCCCGCTCGGCGACGACCCCATCGAGGGCGGCGACGAGTTGCTGTTCGTGGCCGCCGCCGAGATGGAGCCTGCGCTGCGGACCGCGCTAAGCCGGTGAGGCCGCCGCTGCGGTGCGGCGGTTCGCCCGGCGCACCGCCCAGATGGTGACGAGCACCGCAGCGGCGGTGAGCGGGATCCCCATCGCGATCCGCGCGACGCCCAGCGACGTGGCCGAATCGGCGTCGTACAGGTACTTCTGCACGACGAAGCGGGCCGCGAACACGACCGTCCAGGTCACGGTCGCGATGACGTACGCGTGGCGCAGCGCGCGGTCGGCCCGCCAGCCCTGGCCGTCACCGTTGATCCCGTGCCAGATGACGCCCACCAGCGGCCACCGGGCCGCCACCGAGGCGCCGAACACGGCCGCGAACACCAGGCTCGACCAGATGCCGAAGAGGAAGTAGCCCTTCGCCGAACCGGTGCGATACGCGATGAACGCCGCGATCGCGACGCCCAGGAGCCCGGAGATCGCCGGCTGCAGCGGCTCCCGCCGCACCAGGCGCCAGACGGCCACTCCCACCGCGACTCCCACCGCGGACCAGATGGCGGCGGTGAGCCCGGCGTAGGCGTTGACCGGCACGAACACGAGCACCGGCAGCACCGAGGCCACGAGCCCCCCGACGCCCCCCATCTGCTGGAGCAGCGTGGGACCGGTCTCGGTCTGGTCGGCGGGGGACGGGTTCCGGGGTGTCATCGGCTCCGCTGCAACTCGTAGTAGGGGTTGTAGAGCACCTTGCGGCCGTCGCGAACGGCGACGCGGCCCGACGCGCGCACGGTGCGGCCCGGCTCGATCCCGGGGATCCGCCTGCGGCCGAGCCACACGAGGGTGATGCCCTCGGTGCCGTCGAACAGCTCGGCCTCGAGGGTCGCGACGGCCTCGCGCGGACACAGCTCCACGCTACGCAGCCTGCCGAGGACGGTGACCTCCTCGCCGCTGGTGCAGTCGCAGGTCCGCTGCGCGCCCGCCTCCGATGCGGTGCGCGACAGGTCGTCGGCGTCCAGCTCCTCGACCTCGGTCGTGAGGCGCCGGACAACGCGCCGCCAGTACCCGCTCATCGTGCACTCCGACTGGTTCGGGGGCTCCCCGACGGACCCCACCTGCACCAGCGTAATCGCGTGCACGCGCATTCCGGTGCCGCGCGGAGAGCACCGGTCGGTGAGTCGTCACGGCCGAGCCGTCCCCGGCGGGGGCTGCTGCGGCGCCTGGGCCGCGGCCTGGGTGAGCTGCTCCGCGAGGGCCTCGGGCAGCTGCAGCGGTAGTGCGCTGCGCACCGGCAACGGCTCCGCGCCGCGGACGACGACGGTGTCACGCACGACGTCACGCAGCACGGCCACGAGGGCCTCGCGCTGCACTTCGGAACCGGCAGCGACGCCCCGCAGCATCCACCGCGGGCCGTCGACGCCGAGAAAACGCAGCGACGCCTGCTCGGTGACCGCCGAGACCTCCCGGCCCCACTCGCCCGCGTGCAGGTCGACCGTCGCGCCGTCGGAGCGCAGCTGCGCGGCGAGCTCCCTGGCCACCTCCGTCCACAGCCCCGCGGAGCGCGGTGCGGCGAAGGCGGTGACCGTGACCTGCCCCTGGGGCATGACGAGGTGCACGGCGCGCACCGGCCCGGAGCGGTCCATCTCCACCTGCAACTGCGCACCGGCAGGCACCGGCAGGCGAAGCGACCCCAGGTCGAGCCGCGGGCGGCCGTCCGCGGGGGCCTCCTCGGCGTCGTAGGGGCCTGCGGGTGCGTCGCCGCCGGCACCCGGTGCCTGGTCGTCGACATCGTCGACCACGTCCAGGGCGGGCTCGTCCTGCTGCCGCGCGCGGCGGCGCCGTCCGAACACTCCTCAGACCTCCCTGGTCGTGGTGATCGCGCTGGTCTCCGGCACCAGCGCGTCGAGTGTGCGGTGGCCCCCCGTGGAGCCGTACCCGCCGTCACCCCGATCCGTCCCCGGCAGGTCCGCGACCTCGCGGAACTCCACCCGTTCCACCCGCTGCACCACCAGTTGCGCGATGCGGTCGCCCCTGCACAGCTCCACCGCGGAGACGAGGTCGTGGTTGATGAGGCAAACCCTGATCTCGCCCCGGTAGCCGGAGTCGATGGTGCCCGGCGCGTTGAGGACGCCGAGCCCCGTACGGGCGGCGAGCCCCGAGCGTGGGTGCACGAACCCGGCATACCCCGGCGGCAGCGCGATCGCCACCCCGGTGCCGACGACCGCGCGCACGCCGGGCTCGAGCACCACGTCGGACGTGGTAACCAGGTCCGCGCCGGCGTCGCCGAGGCGGGCGTAGGCGGGCGGCGGAACGTCGGGGTCGAGGCGGGTCAACAGCACCTCGACGGCTGCCGGGGCGGCACTGGGCTCGGCGCTGGACACGGGGCGCGAGACTACCCTCGTACCTGTGCCAGCCCGTCCCAGCCCGGCCCGTCCCGGAGCCCGCTTCGCCGAGCGGCTGAGCGTGCCGTGGTGGTGGTGGCCCCTGGGCGCCGGTGTCGCCGTGCTGTTGGCCGCGGAGGTCCACCTCGGTTACCCGGGGGTGCGCGCGTGGCTGCCGTACCTGCTCATCGTGCCGCTCGCCGGGGCGACGCTGGTGTGGCTCGGCCGCCACCGGGTGCGGCTGGCGGGTGGGGAGCTGCACGTCGGGCCCGCGCACCTGCCGCTGCACCACATCGGGCGGGTGACGACGGTGGCGACGGCGGACAAGCGGCGCGTGCTCGGCCCCGAGCTCGACCCCGCGGCGTTCGTCCTGCACCGCCCGTGGATCGGTCCCGCAGTGCGCGTCGAGCTGACCGACCCGGCCGATCCCACGCCGTACTGGCTGTTCAGCGTGCGACGGCCGGCCGAGCTGGTCGCGGCGTTGCGCGCCGCGGCACCGGGTGCGGAGACGGCGGACGGACGCCACCCCGGTGGGGAGCGTCCGTCCTGATGCCGATGACGGTGCTGGTGAACCGGTGCGGTCAGGCCGCGCAGTCCCGGCAGACCAGCCGTCCGCCCCGCTCCTCGGCGAGGCGGCTGCGGTGGTGTACGAGAAAGCAGCTCGAACAGGTGAACTCGTCAGCCTGCTTGGGCAGCACACGGACCGTGAGCTCCTCGCCGGACAGGTCGGCGCCGGGCAGCTCGAAGCTCTCGGCGCTCTCGCCCTCGTCCACGTCGACCGCCCCGGATTGCGCCTCGTTCCGTCGTGCCTTCAGCTCTTCGAGCGAGTCCTCGGCCATCTCGTCGGTCTCGGTACGCCGCGGAGCGTCATAGTCGGTCGCCATTGTCCCTCCCACCCCTGGCTCGTTACGTGTCGTGCCGGCAGCACAACGTCCGGACGTACGAATTTGTGCCCGTTCTGTGTGACTGACGTGCACATCCATTCGGCTCTGGTGCCTGGCACGGGTACGCCCGAGCCGTCGGAGCGGCGCGAGGTTAGCCCAGGTGAGGCCGTCCCACACACACCGGCGCCCGGCGTGTCGGCTGGGTAATGTCCGAAGCCATGACCACCGACGCGTCATCGACCGACGAGACCATCCGCCGGGGCGCCGATCCCGCCCTCGTGGGCCCGTGGCTGGCCGAGCAGCTCGATGACGAGCGGTGGTCGCGGTGCCGCCTGCAGCGGATCGGCGGGGGGCGGTCGAATCTCACGTTCCGGGTGGACAGCGACGCCGGCTCGGTGGTGCTGCGGCGCCCACCGCTGGGTTCCGTCGCCGCGAGTGCGCACGACATGGGCCGCGAGCAGCGGGTGATGAGCGCGCTCGGCGCCACGGCGGTCCCGGTGCCGGAGGTGCTGGCCGGCGCAGGCGAGGACGGGCCGCTCGGCGCGCCGTTCTACGTCATGGAGCTCGTCGAGGGCGTCATCGTCGTGCACGAGCTCCCGGCGGGGTGGGCGGACACCCCGGAGCGACGACGACGGGTGTCGGACGCGCTGGTCGACGTGCTGGCCGCGCTGCACGCCGTGGATCCGGCCTCGGTGGGGCTGGGCGAGTTCGGCAGACCGGACGGTTTCATGGCGCGGCAGCTGCGGCGCTGGGGCGGGCAGTGGGAGACATGGCGCGAGGGGCAGGACCGGCCCGCCCTCACCGCGCTGACCGAGTCACTCGGCGCACGGCTGCCTCAGGTGACGTCGGCCGAGTCCGGGCCCGGCACGATCGTGCACGGCGATTACCGCATCGACAACGTCGTGTACGACGCGCACGACCCCGGCCGGCTGCTCGCGGTGCTCGACTGGGAGATGGCCACGCTCGGTGACCCCCTTGCCGACCTGGGCCTCATGATGGTCACCTGGCGCCAGCACGACGACGCACCGGAGTGGACGCGGGCGCAGGTGCTGCCGGGCCCGACCGGCGTACCGGGCTTCCCGACCCGGGCGGAGGCCGTCGCCCGCTACGCCGAGGTCTCGGGCCGTTCCGTGGCCGAGTTGCCCTGGTACGTGGCGTTCGGCTGCTTCAAGATGGCCGTGGTCCTGGCCGGTATCGTGGCGCGGGCACGGGCCGGGCACATGCCCGCAGACACCGCCGCGGGGCTCGACGAGGCGATCGACCCGCTCGCTGAGCTCGGTGACCATGTGTTGCGGACGCGGTCCTTCTGAGCGACGGCCAGAGCCTACCGAGGGAACCCAGGACGGACACGGGTCACGGTGCTGCACCGATGCGGAGCGGCCCCCTAGGCTGATCGGACCGGCACCGTGCGCGGGTGCCCTGGGGCCAGGAAGGGACACCGGTCCGTGGCTGCGGTGAGGTCGTCAGCAGGTCAGCGGTCGAGGCGGTACCGCAGGCGCAAGCCCGTGCCCGCGATGATCCTGATCCTGCTGCTCGTCGCGGTGGCGGGCGCGGTGTGGATCGACATCCTGGGCCGCACCAACCCCGAGACACTGGACTGTCCCGCCCCCGTTCAGGCCCCTGGTGCTGCGCAGGCGGGCGCAATACAGGCGCACGCGGCGCTCGACGGCGTCCCGCCCGCACCGCCGCAGCTCGTGCGGGTGCAGGTGCTGAACGGCAACGGTGAGCGCGGCGAGGCCGCCATCGTCGACGCCGGGCTCACCGACCTCGGGTTCGTCCACGCGGCCGAGCCCGCGAACGATCCGCTGCACCCGGCGTTCGACCTGACCTGCCACGGGCAGATCCGCTACGGCGACGCCGGCACGACCGCGGCCCGCACGCTGAGCCTGGTCGTGCCGTGCGCCGAGCTGATGCGCGACGGGCGGCCGGGCGACGTCGTCGACCTCGCGCTGGGTACCGAGTTCACCGAGTTCGCGGCCTCGCAGCCGGTACGTGACGTGCTGACGAGCCTGGTGGAGCTCGGCTCACCCGCCGCGGAGCCCGAGGAGGGCGGGCAGGGCGGGCAGGCCGCCGCCCCCGTCCAGCCGACCCTCGACGCCGACACGCTCGCTGCGGCACGCGACGTGGACTGCAGCCCGGCCACCTGAGCCGCGGTCAGGCGCAGGCCACCGTCAGACTGGGCCACCGTCAGACGCCGGCGGCACCGCAGGCGCGCAGGACCGCCGCCAGGTCATCCGCGATCCCCGGTGCGGCGACGAGCACGGCGTCCGCGCCCAGCCCATCGTCCGCCCCGCCGGGCAGCCGCACGACCGCGCCGGCCTCGGCCGCGACGAGCGCGCCTGCGGCCCAGTCCCAGCGGTGCAGCCCATGCTCGGCGTAGCCGTCGAGCCAGCCGGAGGCGACCGAACAGAGGTCGAGCGCCGCGGCACCCGCGCGCCGCACGTCCCGGACCCGCGGCAGCAGCTCGACGAGCATCGCCGCCTGCCGCGCGCGGCGCTCCGCGCGGTAGGAGAACCCGGTCGCGACGAGCGCCTGGTCCAGCCGGGTCACCG
>JALYQB010000465.1 GCA_030856045.1 Actinomycetota bacterium | reverse complement strand
TCGCCGACGGCATGCACGCCCGCACGGACGCGCTCACGTCGCTGGCCGTGCTGCTGTCCGCGGGCGGCGCGGCGCTCGGGTGGCGGCTCGCGGACCCGCTCGTCGGCCTCGCGATCACCGTCGCGATCGCGGTGGTGACGTGGGGCGCGGGCCGGGAGGTGCTCGGCAGGCTGATGGACGCGGTCGACCCCGAGCTCGTGGACACCGTGCGCGACGTGGTGGCCGCCACGGCGGGTGTCGCGGGCGTGGACGCCGTGCGGCTGCGGTGGATCGGGCACGCGCTGCGTGCGGAGATCCAGCTCACCGTGCCCGGGAACCTGACGCTCGCCGCCGCGCACCACGTGGCCCACGACGCCGAGGAGCGGCTGCGCGCCGCGGTGCCGAAGCTGGGGAGCGCCATCGTGCACGCCCACCCCGCCCACTCGCCCTGAGCGGCGCCTGACTGCACAGTGGCTCCACTTCGCGGGCCGCGACCCCGAGTCAGCCGCGGCCTGGCGGGCAGATCTCGTCCAGCCTCTCGAGGTCGGCGGGTGTGGGCTGCCAGTCGACCGCGGCGGCATTCGACCGCACCTGGGCCGGGGTCGTCGCGCCCGCGATCACCGACGCCACCGTCGGCTGCGCTGCGAGGCCGGAGATCGCCACGTCGAGCATCGACACTCCCCGCTCCACGGCGTATGTGGCGAGCGCCTCCAGCCGGTCCCACGGCGCGGCATCGAGCAGCTGCTGCCGCGCGACGAGGCGCGTGCCGGCCGGGGGAGCCTCCGCGCGGCGGTACTTCCCCGACAGCAGCCCGCTCGCCAGCGGGAAGTACGGCAGCATCCCCAGCCCGTAGTGCTCGCACGCGGGCACGATCTCGCGCTCGGCATCCCGCTCCAGCAGCGAGTAGTGGTCCTGCGCGCTCACCGGCGGGACGAGCCCTGCCGAACGCGCCGTCCACGACGCCTCCGCGATCTCCCACCCCGCGAGGTTCGAGTGCCCGAGGTAGCGGATCTTCCCCTCGTGCACCAGGTCGTCGAGCACCGAGAGCGTCTCCTCGATCGGGGTCATCGGGTCGGAGCGGTGCAGCTGGTACAGGTCGATCCAGTCGGTGTGCAGCCGGCGCAGCGACCCCTCGACCGCCCGCCGGACGTAGCGACGCGACGCGCGCGAGCCGAAGTCGGCGCCGTTCACCCCGCCCATGTCCGCGCCGAACTTCGTCGCGATCACCGCCTGGTCCCGGCGCCCGGACAGCGCCGCGCCCAGCAGCTCCTCGCTGCGGCCGCGGGGCGCGCCGTACGCGTCCGCGACGTCGAAGAAGTTCACCCCCGAGTCCAGGCAGGCGTCGACGACGGATCGCGCGCCGTCCAACGCCTCGGTCGCCGTCCCGGGACGGCCCAGGTTGTTGCAGCCCAGCCCGACCGCGCTGACGACGAGTCCGGATCCGCCGAGGCGTCGTTGCTCCACGGCCAGCCAGGTTAGTCACGGGCCCCGATCGCGTTTCCCCCCCGATCGCGTTTCCCCTCGATCGCGTGTCACTGTGTCACGATCTCCAGGTCACGCGCCGGACCAGGGGAGTGCCGCATGTTCGTCCGCCGCATCGCGGTCGTGGGCACCGGGTACGTCGGGCTCACCACGGGGGCGTGCCTCGCCTCGCTGGGGCACCGGGTGATCTGCGCGGACATCGACGAGCGACGGGTCGAGGAGCTCCGGGGCGGCCGGGTGGCCATCCTCGAACCCGGCCTCGCGGAACTGGTCACCGAGGGCCTCGCGGCCGGGAGGCTCGACTTCGTCGTCGGCGCGCGCAACGCCGTGCCCCGTGCTGAGGTCGTCTTTCTCTGCGTGCCGACCCCGATGGGGGAGGGCGGTGCGGCGAACCTCGCCGCGGTCGAGTCGGTCGCGGCCGAGGTGTCCGGGCTGCTGCGGCCGAACTGCGTCGTGGTGAACAAGTCCACCGTGCCGGTGGGCACGGCCGCTCGCACCGCGGCGCTGCTCGGCCGTGCCGACGTCGCCGTCGTCAGCAACCCGGAGTTCCTCCGGGAGGGCTCCGCGGTCACCGACTTCCTCAACCCCGACCGCATCGTCGTCGGCTGCGACGCGCAGGACGCCGCCGAGCGGGTCGCCGCGCTCTACGCCCGCCTCGGTGCCCCCACCGTGCTCACCGACGCCGCGAGCGCCGAGATGGTCAAGTACGCCGCGAACTGCTTCCTCGCCATGAAGCTGTCCTACGTCAACGCCGTCGCGGAGCTGTGCGAGCGCCTCGGCGCGGACGTCCTCGACGTCACCGAGGGCATCGGCTACGACCGCCGCATCGGGCAGGCGTTCCTGTCACCCGGCCCCGGCTGGGGCGGGTCGTGCCTGCCGAAGGACACCCACGCGCTGCTGCAGGCCGCCGCCGCCGCGGACTTCGACTTCCCGCTGCTGCAGGCGAGCCTGGACACCAACACCCGGCAGCGCAACCGGATGACCGACAAGGTGCGTGCCGCCGTCGGCGGGTCGCTCGACGGGGTCCACATCGGACTGCTTGGATTGACGTTCAAGGCGGGCACGGACGACCTGCGCGACTCACCCGCGCTCGCCGTCGCCGCCGCGCTGCGGGCCGAGGGCGCCGTCCTCGTCGCCTACGACCCCGGGGTGCGCGCGTCGGTGCCAGGGATGACCGACGGCGTCGAGGTGGCCGACGACCCCGTCAAGGCCGCGCAGGGTGCCGCCGCGATCGTCGTCCTCACCGAATGGCCCGAGTTCCGGATGCTCGACTGGGGGCGCCTCGCCGAGGTCGTCGCGAACCGCGTCGTCGTCGACACCCGCAACCTCCTCGACGCCGACGTGCTGCGCCGGGTGGGCTTCGAGGTCCTCGGCGTCGGCCGGCGCCCGCAGCTGCCGCCTGTCGGCCGTTAATGTCGCGGCATGCAGACCCGCCCCGAGCTCGTCGGCACGCACGGCATGGTGGCCGGCACGCACTGGCTGGCCGCCGCGACCGGGATGGCCGTCCTCGCCGGCGGGGGCAACGCCTTCGACGCCGCCGTCACGGCCGGGTTCGTGCTGCAGGTGGTGGAGCCCCACCTCAACGGGCCAGGCGGCGAGGTGCCCGCCGTGTTCGTCACCGCCGACGACCCGCGCCCGCGGGTGCTCTGCGGGCAGGGCGTCGCTCCCGCGGCTGCCACCACCGCGCACGTCCGCGACGAGCTGGGCCTGGAGCTGGTGCCCGGCACGGGGCTGCTGCCCGCCACCGTGCCCGGCGCGTGGGACGGCTGGCTACTGCTGCTGCGTGACCACGGCACCCGCACACTGCGCGAGGTCCTCACCCCGGCCATGGGCTACGCCGCGCACGGCTACCCGCTGCTCGAGCGGGCCACGGCGACGATCGCTGCGGAAGCGGAGCACTTCCGCGCGCACTGGCCGACCTCCGCGGCGACGTGGCTGCCCGGTGGGAC
>JALYQB010000429.1 GCA_030856045.1 Actinomycetota bacterium | reverse complement strand
TGGTCTTCATCCCGGGCACGCTACCGGGCGGCGGTAGTACTGGGCGCTACCGCGAGACACGCGCAGGGCGACGCTGCGGAGCAGGGCTCAGCGCAGCAAGCCGAGTTGTAGCTGGACGGGGAAAGGCACGGTGGTGGTGAACACGCCGGTGACTGCGCCGGAGTCGGCGTAGCCGAAGTCCTCGGCGAGGTGGTGGGCGAGCAGTGACGCGGGCGGGTCGAGGTCCACGATCCAGTAGTGGGGGATGTCGGCGTCGGCGTACTCGTGTCGTTTCGTGACGTGGTCGAGGCGCCGGGAGCCGGGTGAGACGATCTCCACGACGACCAGCACGTCGCCGGCGCGGAGCAGTCCGCCCTCGCGGTCCACCCGGTCGACCGCCGTGGCGTCGACCACGACCAGATCAGGTCGGCGCACCAGGCCGGGCTGGTCGGCGGGGACCAGCTCCAGGTCGATGTCGACGTCCTGAATGACGCGCACCGCGACGGGAAGCTGTGGGATCAACTGCATCGCCAACGCGAGTCCGGCGATGGTGTGCTTCGCGGTCGGGCTGGGCGACACCAGGATGCGGCCTTCCATGAGCTCGGTGTAGCCCCACGCGGTCTCACCGAGCTGGGCGTACTCCGCGACGGTGAGCAGATGAGCAGGACGCAGACCGAGCTCGCCCAGTGGCTCGGCAGCTGTCATGACAGGCTCCTTCACCCCTGGCTCGGGGTCACAATGGATCAACCAGACTCGCGCCGCGACAGCAAGAGTAGGTTATTCGGCGATGTGGCGCCGCGTGTGGAGCACGCCGGCGAGTTGGCCGAGCACGCCGGGCCGGGTAACGCCTACGGACTCAGAGGACCTTGATGATCTTCAACTTCACTGCGAGAACTCCAATTCGACCGATCGCCGCATGGGAGCGTGGATGAGCAGTGCCGCCCGTCGAGCGACAGCTGACCCGGTTCGGATCAGGCGAGACGGCGAACGTCGCCGCTGCCGCGTCATGCCGGGCCCCGAACCCGAGAAATACCGGCCGCGCCACCACCGGCCTCCAGCTGGCAGAACAGCACCTGGTTCCCCCGCTCCGGGTTCAGCTCGCGAACCCTCAGGGGCCGGTGTGGACGTAGGGGGCCCAGGAGAGGGGTTCGGTGGGGTATTCGGCGCGTAGTGCGGTGATGGCGTCGTGCAGTGCGTGGGCGGCGTGGTTGGCGTCGGGTGTGCCGGTGGTGGTGAGGGTGGCGTAGACGGTGTCGGCGATGTCTGGGGCGGGAGAGTCGTAGATCGACCAGAGGGTGGCGATGACGTGGCGGTAGCCCAGGAGTTGCATGGCGGCGGCGAGGTGGATGGCCTCGTCGAGTGCCCGAGGGCTGCCGGTGGCGGTCTGGCATGCGGACAGGAACGCCAGCTCTCGCGGTCCGGGGTCGTGCTGCTCGATCAGGTCGGAGATGCGAAGGGGACCGTCGGTGAGCCAGAACGCGCTTTCGGTGGGATCGGTGAAGTGCTGGTTGCCGTGGCAGGACAGGTGCACCCAGGCGTGGTGGGGTAGTTCGGCCAGGACCCGGGTGGTGGTCGGCTGGGTGGCAGGGTCTGGTGGTGTGCCGTGGTGTTGGTGGCGGGTGGGGGACTGCAGGCGGGTGGTGATCGGGTAGCGCGTGTGGACGCGGTCCAGTTCGGCCGGTACGGCTGGTAGATCGCTGGCGCCGGGGGTGGTGGGCATGCCGACGGCCAACAGCCGGGGCGACCCCGTGGGGACGGCGGCGGTACGGGCGCGCAGTAGCGCGGTCATGGTGGGGGTGTAGGAGGAGATCACCCGGTCGGACACGGTGTCGGTGCTGGCCGGGCTGTCGGATCGCCGGTGGCGGTGATGGTGTCCCGCGGCGTGCAGGGGCAGCACGGTCAGTGGCCCGGTGGGGCACCACCAGATCCTCGGCCAGGTTGTGTCGGACGCAGGCGGGCTGGCGTGGCCGAGGTTGGTCAGGACCGGTCCGGTAACGGCGTCCCACAGCCAGCCGAGGATGTCGAAAACTGCGTGCCGGTCCTTCTCCCGGTCGCGAAACGGCCGGCCGGAGTTGGCGGCGCGGTCCAGGACACCCAAGAGGGTGTTGGCCTGCTCGATCGCCTGATCGTCGGTGAGATCAGGGAGGTCCACCACCTGCACGCCGGTGGTGGTGACTAGGAGGGCGTGGCAGCCGTGGCGGCTGGTGTTGACGATCACCACAGGGCCGCCGTTAGCCGCGGCGCGTAGTTGGGTGAGTGGGGTAGGGGCGAGGAAGTGCTCGAACCCGTCCAGTGCGCGGACCTGGCCGATGAGGTCGTCGAACTCCCGGGCCAGACGCATGCGGTCCTCCACCGCACGGTTCTGCGCGGCACGCAGCTGTTCAACCTGGTCACCGACATTGGCTGAGATCGCCTCAGCTGCCGTGGCGGGTAGGGGAGTGTCCAACAGGGCGCGGATCTGATCCAGGCGGGTGGCCAGATCGGGCGCCTGCTCAGCTAGGTCGGTGAGGTCGGTGCGCAGGTTGAGGGTTTGGGCCCACAGCACCGAGCGGCCGGCTTCGAGCAATTCCACTGCTCGCGCGGGGCGTCCGGCGCGGATCGCACACGCAGCGGCGTCCGCGGCCAGGCCGCTGAAGTCGGCCAGGTGCTGCTCCCGCGTGGCACGCGACAGCCCGTGCCAGGCCAAGAGCGGCAACAAGCCCACCGCGGAGGCGAACCCCTCAGCCGCGGAGTCGACCCAGCCGGCGTCGATCGCGGCATCCCCCCACGCCAGACCCGCGCGCATCCGGGCCACGGGCGACCCCGACTCCGCACCCACCGCCTCCATGAACGCAGTAACCGCCTCGTCCAGGTCGGTCTGCTGGCCGGTGCGCCCGAACCGGATCCGCAGCGTATTGCCGAGTTTGGACAGGTACATGGGCCGGTTGGGGTGGCCGGGTGGGGTAGAGCCCACCGCGTCGCGACCGGCGGCAATGGCCTCGTCCAAGTCGGCCTGCTGACCGGTGCGCTCGAACCGGACCTGCAGCGTGAGACCGAGGTTGGATCGGTACATGGGGCGGTTGGGGTGGCCGGGTGGGGTGGCCTCCACCGCGTCGCGACCGGCGGTAACCGCGTCGTCCAGGTCGGCCGGCTGGCTGGTGCTCCTGAACCGGGTCTGCAGAGTATTGCCGAGGTTGGACAGGTACATGGGGCGGTTGGGGTGCTCGGGTGGGGTGGCCTCCACCGCGTCGCGACCGGCGGTAACCGCGTCGTCCAGGTCGGCCGGCTGCCCAGTGCTCCTGAACCGGGTTTGGTGTGCGACCCCGAGGTTGGACAGGTACATGGGCCGGTTGGGATGGCCGGGTGGGGTGGTGATCACCGCGTCGCGGCCGACCGCAATGGCCTCGTCGAGATCGGCCAGCTGACCGGTGTGCTCAAACCGGGCCTGCAGCGCGGCCCCGAGGGTGCACAGGTACTCGTGGCGGTTGGGCTGATCAGGTGGACTGGTGATCACCGCGTCACGACCGGCGGCAACGGCCTCGTCCAGGTCGGCATGCTGGCCGGTGCGCTCGAACCGGACACGCAGCGCGCCACTGAGATTGGACAGACGTACGGGGCGGCTGGGGTCATCAGGGGGGATGGCGGCCACCGCTTCATGACCGGTGGCAATGGCCTCGTCCAGGTGGGCATGCTGGCCGGTGCGCTCGAACCGGAGACGCAGCGCGTCACCGAGGTTGGACAGATACATGGGGCGGTCGGGGTGGTCGGGTGGGATGATGGCCACCGCTCCGCGGCTGGCGGTAATGGCCTGGCCCAGGTCGGCCAGGTCGCCAGTGCGCTCGAACCGGGCACGCAGCGCGATGCCGAAGTTGGACAGGTACACCGCGTGGTCGGGGTGGTCAGGTGTGGTGGCGGCCACCGCGTCGCGACCGGCAGCAACCGCCTCGTCTAGGTCCGCCAGGTGGCCGGTGCGCTCGAATCGGGCACACAGTGTGGCCCCGAGATCGGCGAGGCGTCCGGGGCGGTCGGGGTGATCGGGTGTGGTGGCGGCCACCGCGCCACGACCGGCGGCAACCGCCTCGTCCAGGTCGGTCCGCTGTCCGATTCGAACGAACCGGATGCGCAGCGTGACCCCTAGGGTGGACAGGTACGTGGGCCACTCCGGGTGATCGGATGGGATGGCGGCCACCGCGTCGCGCCCCGCGGTGATGGCCTCGTCCAGGTCGGCCAGGTGGCCGGTGCGCCCGAACCGGCCGCGCAGCGCGACGCCGAGGTTGGACAGGTACATGGGGCGGTTGGGGTGATCGGGGGTGGCGGCCACCGCTCCGCGGCTGGCGGTAATGGCCTCGTCCAGGTCGACCAGGTGGCCGGTGCGCCCGAACCGGAAACGCAGCGTGAGGCCGAGGGTGGACAGGTACATGGGGCGGTTGGGATGGTCGGGTGGGGTGGCGGCCACGGCATCCCTGAACGCAGTGATGGCCTGGCCCAGGTCGGCCAGGTGGCTGGTGCGCCCGAACCGGTCGAGCAGCGCGACCCCCAGGTTGGACAGGAACATCGGGCGGTTGGGATGGTCGGCTGGGGTGGCGGCCACCGCGTCGCGCCCCGTAGTGATGGCCTCGTCCAGGTCGGCCAGGTGGCCGGTGCACCCGAACCGGCCGCGCAGCGCGAGGCCGAGGTTGGACAGGAACATCGGGCGGTTGGGATGGTCGAGTGGGGTGGCGGCCACCGCGTCGCGCCCCGCAGTGATGGCCTCGTCCAGGTCGGCCAGGTGGCCGGTGCGCTCGAACCGGACATCCAGCGCGGCTCCGAGGTTGGACAGGTACATGGGGTGATTGGGGTGACCGGGTGGGGTGGCGGCCACCGCTCCGCGGCTGGCGGTAATTGCCTGGTCCAGGTCGGCCAAGTGGCCGGTGCGCCCGAACCGGAAACGCAGCGCATTGCCGAGGTTGGACAGGAACATCGGGCGGTTGGGATGGTCGGCTGGGGTGGCGGCCACCGCATCGCGACCGACGGTGATGGCCTGGTCCAGGTCGGCCAGGTGGCCAGTGCGCTCGAACCGGTTCTGCAGCGCGAGGCCGAGGTTGGACAGGCACGCGGGGCGATTGGGGTGCCCGGGTGGGGTGGCGGCTACCGAGTCGCGGAACAACTCGATCGCGGCGTTGAGCAGGTCGAGGCGACCGGTCCGCTGGTAGGCGCTGAACAGGTCCACGGCTTGTCCGGTCATCGCGACGGCGTTCCCGATCGGTGCATGCTGTGATCAACCTATCCGCTCCCGGAGCGCTGCGACCAGGCTTGCGCATCGACCCCCTTTGCCGTCGAAGCGTCCCCGCGCGTGACCCTCGGGGCACTCGGTGGACCATGTGCGCCCCGAGGTCAACGCAGAGCCATACTATCGGAGTTGGATGGCAGCCGGGGCGCGCAGATCCAGGGCCTGACGGGAAGGGGATGGCAATGAGCGGGGACGCGGGGACGGCCTCAGGGGAACATTACGAGAAGACCACCGCATTCGGGTGGACCGAGCGCGCCTTCGAGTTCCTCGAAACCGGAAAGCTCCGGGCGGAGATCCAGCAGCGCCGCGCAGATGTGCGATGGTCCCACGTGTGGGGCGAGTGTCCCGCTGCGGGCATCGCATCGATGACTGGCAGCCGCTGTAGGCGGTGACAGGTCTGGTGGGCGGTCGCCGACCAGACTCTGCCGCGCGACACCGTGGACGTCGAACCTGTCGACATCGGCTGCGGATGCGGCACGACCCATCCCGGCGCCCCGGCCGACACGACCGGCTGCGGGGTCAGCTTCCGGGTCGAACTCGAACCCGTCCCTGACAGCGATGCGGCGGGGCGGGACTCGCAGTGGCCGACGGTGGACCGGTCTACCGGCCCCGCAAACCGAGCAGCGCACCCAGCGAGGGCAGCCTGGCCGAACGCGACGCCTTCACCGCCAGGGCCAGGCAATCCCTCCCTCCCGGCGGTACGGGCCAGCGCGGAGGCCTGGCGCAGCGGCCTGACCGCGTTCCTCACCCTGGTCACCACCGAAGTGATCATCAAAGGTCGCGACACCACCGCGGGGCTGCCCACCTCCTGGCGAGTTCTGGTCACCGTGCTCATCGGCGGCGGGCTCGCGCTCGCGGTGGCCGGGCTGTGGCGGGTGCTGGCCGCGCAAGCCGGCACCCGCTACCGGCTCACACTGCACGTGCCGGGCCGGTTCACCCTCGCGTCACTGCACGACGTCATCCAGGTGGCGATGGGTTGGGAGGACGACCACCTGCACGGGTTCGAGATCGACAGGGTCCGGTACGGCCCGCCGCGGTCCGGTACGCCGTCCCCGTTCCGCACCACCGAGCGCGACGAACGCAAGGCCCGGCTGGCCGGGTCGTGCACCAGATCGAGACTGTTTTCGGCTACACCTACGACTTCGGCGACTCATGGCACCACATCATCGAGATGGAGGACGTCACCGAGCCCGACACTGACACCCGGCGCGCGGTGTGCGTGGCGGGCGAGCGGGCCTGCCCGCCAGAACTGTGGCGGCGTGCCCGGGCACTACCACCTGCTCGACGTCATGGACGATCCCGACCACGGCGATGACGAGCACCTCACCGAATGGCTGAGTGCGAGGTTCGACCCGGAGCGCGTCGACTGCGACGCGGTGAACCGCCGACTCGCCCAGCTCTCGGTGACTCCCAGCTTGCTTTCCGCAGCTGATCCCCGGGACGGCACACTGCGACAAGCATCCATGTGGCTCACCAGCGCGGGCTGTACACAGCGACAAGCATCCATGTGACCTTCCAGCGTGTCGGACGGGACGGCGCCCGCTACCGCGCGCGGTCTGTGTCACGTCATGGTCGACGGGCTGATCCGTGAGGGCGATCTGAGCGACCCACGGTGGATCGAGGTGTTCGGGGCGGTGCCCCGGCACGCCTTCGTGCCGTGCTACTACCCGATGAACTCCCATAGCGTGATCGACGGTGCCGATCCGGAGCAGGTAGCCGCGTGGTTGCGCGCTGTCTACTCGGACACCACCCTGATCACGCAGCGGCGCCCGGATGCGGTCACCTC
>JALYQB010000641.1 GCA_030856045.1 Actinomycetota bacterium | reverse complement strand
AGATCCAGTCGACGCTGGTCCAGTCGTACACGCGCGCGCACCACGACCCCGGTTCGTCCGCGCACTGCGGCTGGGCGAGCACTGGCCCGTCGATCACGTCACTTCACCTTCCGACTTCAGCGAATGGTCATCACAGACGGTTGTCCCGACCGGACACTCGCCCATCGTTGATCATCCAGCGTGACCGCAAGTAGCCCCACCGGGTGGTGCGGCCCCGACCGTGCCGCACCGACCGGGGTGGGTGCAACCGCGCGGGGTGTGAGTCCTCCCTCCCCGCCCCGCGCCGCCGATCGGAGAGTATGAGACTGACGCAAACTTGGTCGAGGACACTCTCAGCCCGTGACCGATTCCTTGCTGTTCGTCGCTAATGCTGGTGACTGTCCGCTACAAGCGTCCGGCAATAGGAGTCACTTGATGCGTCGGACGGTGGGTAGGGTGTCCCATCGGTAGAGTGGGCGTGCTCGTTGGATGAGGCGACGGACAGTGAAAAATGCGGCAGCGAGGTGGAGTAGAAGTCAATGTTCGGCCGTTGCGGTCGGTGCAGCTTGCTGGTGTCGGGTCTATGGGGTCGAGGATAGTGCTGCCACGGTAGTGTTTACCAGGACGCTGGCTGCGCCGGTGAACACGACCCGTTGTGGGAGATCCGCTCAATCTACCGTTGCCTGTTGCCAATCGTGGGTGCACACCGGCAACACCTTCCCCTGGTCCTACCGATCCGGAGACGCTGGAGGTACCTACCAGACAGGAGGGCGTGACCATGAGGCCGTCTAATGATTCGTCCAGTGGCGTAGCTAAACTATCGCGACGAGTGATCGCGGGCCGTCTCGCCTGGCCGTTACTGTTCAGCGTGACCGAGACCTGGGCCGTCCTGGTCGTGCTCACGCAGATCCGGGCCGACGGTGTTGATGCTGCTGCTCTCGCCCTCGTCACTGCTGGAGTGGTGGTGGCGATATGGTCGGAATGTCAGGAGAGTCGTGAGCTCGTCCGTCAGTCTCACCGATCGCACGGTTCAGCACCGCGCGCCTGCATATCGAAGCCGGGCGCCGGCTCAAGATGAGTCTGGCTTGGATTCGTCGGGTCGGTGCTACCCTCGGACTGCCGGTGCTACCCTCGGACTGCGCTGGCCTGCGTGCCGGGCGACCGCAGCGCCGTCGACGCCGAGCGCTTCGGCGGGCTGGCCGCGCTGGAGTACCGCCGTGTGGTCTAGCCTAGGCTAGACCACACGGTGTCCGGGGGTGGTTTGATGGTCGACGTGATAGCGAATCCTCGTGCGACACAATCGGAAAAAGTTCCTCCATGGCGACGACTTGACAGCACAACCGTGCACACAACTTCATGGTTCGAAGTGCGACGCGATTCGGTAATTCGCCCCGACGGTTGTTGCGACACCTACGTGCACGTGGTGGCGCCGGGTTCGGTAACAGTGCTCGCAATGGACTGTCACGGCAAAATCCTGTTGACCAGGCAGTGGGTATACACTCATGAATCCACCCAGTGGCGACTGCCCGGTGGTGGAGTCGAACAGAGTGACAGGGACGCACTTTCGGCAGCCCGCCGGGAACTCGTCGAAGAAACTGGGCTGAACGCTGCCCGCTGGGATTTTCTCGGGCAGATCCACGGCGCGGACAGCCTGAGCAACCATGTCGACCGCATATTTCTCGCCACCGACCTCACCAGCGGTGAGCAGCGGCTCAACCCTGGCGAAGCTGATCTGCAGATCCAATGGATGTCGTTCGACAGTGCCCTCGACTTGGTGCTGTCCGGTGAGTTGCCTCATGCGGGCAGCGCGTACGCCATACTGCTGATGGCAGTTTCCAGGAGCCGCGCTGACGCACGAGGTTGATCTGTCGGGGTGCCCGTTTCCTGTTACGCTAATTGTGGCTCTTCGGACCACGGGCCATGAGAAGATTATGCCATTGGTTGGAAACTGCCGATTTCCCTTCGGCGAGGCGTTCTCTGCAAGAATCAAAAGCCTGGCTGCCATGTTAAGGTAGGGTGATGTTCGAGTGTTGGTCGATGACATGATCAAAGGGTCGGAATGTACCGCCGGGCGGCGGTCCTGGGTAGAGGGTTGAACGGTGCCGTCGGCTGAACCACCCGCCCGGTTGGCGGCGGCTCCCGCGAGGGTGGTGGTCCCACCCGGTACCTGGCTGTGGCGGGTCCACCCAGGGCGGATCGAGGCTGATGAGTTCGCTGCCAACAACGGGGAGGGCGCCTCAGGCGGTCGGTTCGACAGTCCGGATGACGGCTACTGGTCCATGTATGTGTCCTTCCATCAGACAACGGCGGTGGCCGAGCAGTTCCTACCCGGACGGACCTTCACGCAAGCTGGCATGCGCACCCTGCCTCGGAAGAAGCTGGCTGGCATGATGGCCTCCGCGGTGAAGACGACGAAGACGACCGAGCTGACTTTGCTGCGCCTGGTGTTCGAGGAGGACTTCGTCGCACTGCGCCAGTCCGACGAGTGGTTGGTAACCGCTGAAGAGCACGACTACCCGCTCACCCGGCGGTGGGCGGGTTGGCTGCGCGATCAGGTGGACACCGTGCACGGCATCATCTGGCAGTCCAGAGCGGACATGCCACGCCAGACCGCGGTGCTCTTCGAGGACCGCTGCCCGCCGGGTGCGCTCAGAGTCGTGACTGGAACCTCAGTCGAGCTGGACGATGTTGTAGGTGCCCGCTGGTTGACCGAGACCCTGCAGCACTATCGGATCCGGGTGCAAACACCGCGTCCAGCTGACTGGCCGCTGATCTTCCTGAACTATCGCAGCACCGATGACACGGCTGCGGTGGAGCTGCTTGACCGGGAGCTCACAGCCCGGTTGGGGGACCAGGCCGTGTTCCGCGACCACCGATCCATCGCTCCCGGTACCCGCTACGAGCCGGAGCTGATCGAGAAGGCGAAGCGGTGCAGAGTCCTGCTGGTGCTGATCGGCCCGCGTTGGGAGCAGATCCACGGTCATCGCCCACTCGACGACGAGAACGACTATGTCCGTCGCGAAATCGCTGCAGCGCTGGCGCAGCGGCGAGTATCCGTGGTGCCAGTGCTGATCGGCCCCCGCGGCCTGCTCAGGCCCGAGGATCTTCCTGAAGACATCCGTTCCTTAGCCGGTCTTCAGGTGCTCACCCTCAAGCATCGTTACACCCAGCACGATGTGGTGATGCTGGTCAACGAGTTGTTCGCTACCGTGCCAGTGCTACAGTAACCATCGCGCGTACCACCGATCTCCGCCGTGTCGTCGTCCATCAGGAGGGGAGCCGCTGTGTCCGAGTTGTCGCCGCTCGGAGTGGAACTACGGAGGCGACGAACCGCCGCGGGGCTCTCGCTCGGTGAGCTGGCCAAGCGGGTGCACTACAGCAAGGGGCACCTGAGCAAAGTCGAAGCCGGACAGAAGCCGGCGAGTGCCGGGCTGGTCCGGTTGTGTGATGCGGAGCTAAGCGCTGGCGGCGGGTTGGTGAACCTGCTCCCCGCTACGGCGTGCGGTGACGACGCACATGCGCAATCAGACGGTTCTGATCCGGGCGACCAGGAGATCTGGGTGGTCGGCGTTGGAAATGATGGCGCGTACTTCACCCCGGTGAGCGGTCCGGACCCGATGACCAACGGCACCTCTGCCGCGCTGGGGATGACTTTCGACGGCCAGGCTCGAGCCAACACCGATGCTGCTCTTGGCCCGTTCCTGGCGAGGTTCGATGAGGCTCGAAATCTCGGCCAGGTCGCCGGACCAGACGTGGTGTTTCCCTTGGTGATCCTGGAAGCCAGGACATTGCAGGTACTGGCTGACCATGCGCCACCCCATGAGCAGGCTGCGCTGCTCCAACTTGCTGCCCGGTACGCTGAATTCGCCGGATGGATGGCTCAGGAGGCCGGGGACGATCGGATGGCCTGGTGGCTGACCAAGAAGGCGGTCAGGATGGCCAACGCCGGCGGCGACCCCTCGCTCCGCTTGTACGCGCTGGTTCGCCGGGCCGACATCGCTTTGCACCAGGACGATGCACTGAGTCTCATCGAACTGAGCCGCAGGGCTCAACAGCACGACCAGGTACCGGTGCGCATCAGAGGTCTGGCCGCCCAGCGGGAAGCGCAAGGGTACGCACTGATCGGCGACCGCACCGCGTGCATGCGCGCCATCGAGCGCTCGGCCGTGTTGCTGACAGAGGCCACGATCAGCCCACAGGCCGGCCCGACACTCGGCACCGCGCGTACGCCGGATCTCGTGGCCTTGATGAAGGGTTGGTGTCTACACGATCTGGGCAGACCAGCCGAAGCCGCTGAGCTACTGGATCGCGAAATCGCCCGATTTCCGCAGGGAGCACATCGTGCGCGAGTGCGCTACCAGACGCGGACGGCTCTCGCCTATGCCACGGCAGACGAGCTGGAGCGTGCCACCGAACTCATCGTTTCGCTGCTCGAGCCGGCACAGATCCTCGACTCGGCCACGATCCGACATGACCTGCGCGATCTGACGAAGGTGTTGGCGAGGAGGCGCTCCTACCCGGCCGTGCTTTCCCTGCTACCGGCGCTCACCACTCTGCTGCAGGAGAGGCGGAACACGCTTGTCGGGGATCCGTTGCTCGGTTACTGAGACTCGCATCCCGCGATGAAGCTCTTGTCGTCAGATCCAACCGCGCTTGGCGGCGGCGACGCCCGCTGCGAATCTGCTGCCGACTCCCAGTGTCATGTAGATGGTCTTGACATGTCTGCGCACGGTCGTGACACTCATGTTCAGCCGACGTGCGATGGCCTCGTCGCCGTCCACGGCCATCAACTCTAGCACTCTGCGTTGACCATCGGTCAACGCAGAGTCATTGCCGTTGCCGGGTATCAATGTGGCGGAATCGATCCAGAGCAGGTCGAACCATTCTGCCAACATGGCCAGCATCGCCGGTGCCCGAATCAGTAGTGCAGTGTTCGCCAATCGATCGGTCGACACCCACGCCACCGAGTCGTCGATGTGCAGCATCTTAAGCGGGACTTCCCGCCGCAGCCGCACTTCTTCACCGTGCCGTGCGGATTCCTCGATGATAGAGTGTCCTGTCGGCGTGCTCAAGTAGTTGATCTGGTAAATCATCTGAAAACGGACGCCGGCGTTCAACGACATCCGTGGCGGGGTGTGTACTCTTTCCCCGGTCTGCCTTGTAGGGAATTCGCCGGTCTCGATGCCTCGCATTCGGTGTTTGGCCGACGGATAGAGTTCCGCGGCTCTTGTGACGACATCGACGAGGTCGGCGAGCGGTATGACGCCGTCGAGCTCACACGGTGAACCGCCGCCGACGTCGCGTTGCAGCAGATCGGTCAGTCTCGACCAGCCGTCGAGGATCCGGCGTTGCGCATTGATCAGTTCGTCCTGGCGTTGTTCGAGCAGAAGTCGCAGTGCGACAGCCTCGTCGATGGGAAGGATCAGGCTGTCGTCCTCGCCAGACCGAAACGCCAGGCCGAGATCCAGCAACTCCGCGGTGGCCGCGGTGCACGGATCCACTTCACCCGGGCCGGTGCCGACCGGAGTCGCCCCACTCGCACGAAGCCTCTGGTAGAGTTTTTCTGCGGTAGTGCTGACCAACCCGGCGAAGGGCCGTGGCCGATCCGTCGTGCTCATACTCGCCTCCTAGCGATGAGACTGGGTCCCGTAAGTCAGTGACCTGCCGTTTTCCGAATGGGTGGGCACACTATCGAACCGCGTCTGGCTGATGGGTAGCGACGCACCCAGCAGCCCCGATGCGGTACCTGTATGTCTGTTTCGCAGTCTCAACCGTTACCCACGTTGTTCTGCGTCGACCCTCGCGTACTCTCCGCCGGCTCGGCCGCCAGTGCGCTAGCCCCTCATCGTGGCGGCAGTGGGACGGTGGCCTGGCGGTGGCCGTCACCCCCCTCGTCTTGGTGGAGGCAGTTCTCTGGTTTGTTCGGGTCATGTCTGTCGCTCGCCCGCGCGCAAACGGTGATCCCGGCCGATGTCAGGATGAAGGGAAGTGAGCGGGCCAACGGCCGGTTTTCCGTGGGCCACTTCTGTTGGCCGCGGGAAACCCTGCCGAAGCAGCATGTCGGGCGGCCGTACGATGTGTCCCTCAGGAAGGTTTGCCCCTGACGGTTCGCAGCCAATGGCAAGAACCAGTCAGGTGCGTGGCGGGTACTCTCCAGTCGGGCTCGACGGAACCTCGACGAGGTTGTTACGAAGGTAGGCCCAGCGACGATACTGGGCATGTGACCCGGATGAGGATCAAGGACTGATGGTGAGCGAGGCGGCGGACAGCGTTGATTCCGCGCACGAGAGGGCCTTCGGTGGTGTTTGCCGAAACACAAAAACACCCGGACGGGCGAGTTAAGCCCCAGGCGCCGGAGGCCCAAGGGCACAACACAAAGACGAACAACCACCCCCACGGCGGAAAAAA
>JALYQB010000424.1 GCA_030856045.1 Actinomycetota bacterium | reverse complement strand
GGATCGTGCGGGGAGCCGGCACGACGGAGTGGAAGCTCAGGTAGTGGTGCAGCCCCACCGGGTCGATCGCGGTGTCCACGTCACCCGCGGCGAGCAGCGCCGGCAGCGTGGAGGCGAAGCGCAGCCGACTACCGGTCTGCGAGAGGTACAGCGGTTTGATCCCCAGTCGGTCGCGGCCGAGCACCAGCCGCCCGCTGTCGCGCTCGAGCACGGCGAAGGCGAACATGTTGCAGCGGCGCGCCGGTCGAGCGCCGACCACCAGGCCGCGCCCGTGCCGGGTGGTACGGCCGGCTCGTCGGGCAGGGTGAACGGGGGAGCCACCCCGCGGGCGGCGAGCACGTGATTGGTCTCGTGCAGGCTGAACATCGCCCGGCGGGACTGCTCGAGCAGTGCCCCGCCTGCGCGGTCGCCGAGGGTGAAGCTGGCCGCGAGCGCATCGAGCAGCACGGCGTAGTTCTGGTCGCTGAGCTCGAGCAGGCCGGCGGTGAGCTGGTCGGCGGGCCGGTCGAGCGGCCGCAGGTACTGCTCGGGGGTGAGGCCGGTCAGCTGCTCCTTGACCGCGCCGAACCGCTGGAAGTGGTCGACGCCCTCGTTGATGATCAGCTTGATCAGGTGGACCAGCCGGTCCCGCTCGGGGAACAGGTCCGGGCGATGGTCGATCGTGCTGAGCAGCCGCACGTACATGCCGTCGATGCCTGCGGCGACCGACTGGCTCGGGCGCTCGACCTCGATGAACCAGTCGAGCTGCTCGGGGGTCAGCCGTTCCAGCGCGAACGGCCGGTCCAGCTGCCGGTGGATCCGGTCGGCCCGGCCGAGACTGGGTGGCCGGCCCAAGAGGGTCAGCGCCTCGTTGACCCAGCGGAGATGGCGCATCTCGTCGACCGCGATCGAGAACACCTCGTGACCGGCGGCGTACACCCGCCGGGTGCCCGCGTCGGCGTCGGCGGGCAGCTGCATCGGGGCGGCCACCGAGTAGTGCGCGAAGAGGTACTCGACGCACAGCGCGTGCTCGACGGTGGCGAGGTAGGCCAGCTCGTCGAGTACCTGCTCGCGGGTCAGCTCCTCGACGAGGGGCGGAAGGGGCACGCCCAGCGAGTCGTCCTCCCGGTCGTTGACCACCACCGGCAAGGAGTTCCAGTCGGAGACCAGTTCGGCGTAGTCGAGCTCCTGCTCGCGACGACCCACCTGGGTCGCCGTGTCGGTCGGCGGTGGGACGCTGGTGCGGTCACGACGCTGGAAGTTCAGGTACGGGAACTGCCCGTCGGAGCTGGTGACGATGTCCGGTTTGGACGCCGCCCAGTAGAAGCACCCGCAGTCACGGAAGTCGTACTGCCAGGGTGCGCACAGGCTGCGGGTCAGCTCGCCCGGGAGGTAGACGTCCGGGTCGATGACACCGTCCCCGTCGAGGTAGCGGGCCCGGTCGGCCACGAGGACCGTGGCCTGCACGGCGCCACCGTCGTCGCGCTGCACGATGTTGCGCCCCTGCTGCCGGAACCCGTTGAGCGAGCCGTCGACGGGATCGGAGCCCGGAGAGCTGATGCCCGGCACCGGGCCGAGGAGCACCGCGATCGTGCCGGGGAGCAGGTCGTGCACCCGGCGCCAGACATCGAGCCCGGTGAGCCCGGTGCAGGTGAACGTCGGTGCGCCCACCTCGTCCTGGTCGACCGTGATGCGCCCGCACACCGCCCACAGGTACAGCGGCAGGTCGGCGTCGCGCAGGCCCTGTTCCGCGCCTGGACCGGTGGGGCCGACCGCGGCCAGTATCGCCCCGTCGGGACGGTGGAACTCGAAGGTGAGGCCGGGGAAGAACGCGGTGTCCAGGGTGCGCTGGTCGAACTCCAGGCCGGGGTAACAGTTGTCCACCCCGCTCTCCGGGCGGGATCCGGCGGGGTTTCCGCGGACGGCGTGGTCGGCCCTGGCTGTCAGGTTGCGGGGAAAGATCTTGCCCCACGGGGGCTCGGGCTCCGCCATGGTGGTCTCCTCACCGCGCGATGGTGGTCGGGTCGCTGCCGCTCGGGCCTGCCTGCGGCGGCGGGGACGAGAAGTAGCCGGGGTTGGCGGCGGATAGCTCGACGTAGGCGCGCAGGCAGAACTCCAGCCAGCCGCGGATGTAGTCACAGCCGGGGCGCCCCCGGCGGCTCACCTCGTGGTAGCAACCGCCACCGCACAGGTACCGGGCCCAGCACGACCGGCAGGGCTCCATCCGGTCGACGTGGCTGCGGGCGAGGTGGGCTGCTCGTGCCTCGTTGTCCGGGCCTGCCTGCACCGAGCCCATGGCGAAGTCGGGGTCGTCGACCAGCCGGTGGCAGGCGAAGAGGTCACCGTCGGCGCCCGCGCTGAGGTATCCGGCTCCCGCGCCGCACGGGTACGGCCGGTGGCTACCCCGGTGGATCTGGTGCATCGCGGTCTCGAAGTTCCCGAACGGGTAACGGCGGCCCGCGGACAGCTCGGCCAGCGCCACCTCCCCGCACTCGACGACGTCGGTGAGCAGTGCCGTGAACCCGTCCGCAGGCAGCGCCAGCGCGGGGTCCGGTGAGACCAGCACCGCGGCGAACCCCACCTCATCGAACCCCAGACCGAGCACGTGCTCCAGCACCGGCAGCAGCCGCCCGGTGCGGGGGGTGACGGTGACCCGGGCGGCGAGGTGACGGGGGCGGCCGTGCCTGCGCAGCACGTCCAGCCCGGCGATCATCTGGTCGTAGCTGCTGGCGTCGCCGCCGCGCATCCGGCGCACCGCGTCGTGCTGCTCGCGGTCGCCGTCGACGCTGACCGACACCGCGAAGGGGTACTCGGCGAACAGTCGGGCGTCCTGCGGGGTCACCGTCGTCAGGTTGGTGGTGATGGCGAACCGCACTCGCCGGTCCGCGGCCGCGGCCGCCCTGGTCGCATAGGTGGTGACGTCGTGCACCACATCCCGGGCGAGCAGCGGCTCCCCGCCCATGAAACCGACGACCACATCGGCGCCGGGGCGGGACTCGGCGAGCAGCCGGTCGACCGCGGCGCGGGCCGTCTCCGGCTGCATCGCCCGGGCCGATCCGCCGAAGCGTCCCTCGTCGGCGTAGCAGTAGCCGCACGACATGTTGCAGGCCTGTAGCACGTTGAGCGACAACGCCGACAGCGGCGGTGGCGGCAACGGGCGGCCGTCGATCCGTCGCGGGGTGGCGTGGTCCTCGAGGAGCGCTCCGGCGAGGTCGGCGGGCGCCACACCCTCGGGCAGGTCGTAGATCCGGCTGCCGTCGGCGACGAACAGATGCGTGCCCGCCGAGCTGTGGAAGAAACGCAGCTCGGCGTCCGGGCCGGGCTCGGCGTCCTGGGGTGGGTCCGGATCCGGTGGGCGACGCCCGATCTGCAGCAACACGGTCACGTGCCTGCCTCCGTGTCGCTGCGCAGGGCCGCCGCCCATACGTTGAGCAGGTCGTACTGTCGGCGAGTGAGGTGCAGCGGGTGGCGGTCGGAGCCGCGCATCACCGCCGGCATCCGCCGGTCGTAATAGCGCTCGCCGGTCATCGGCTCGCGCACCACCCGTGGGATCAGGTCGGACTGCTCCCGCAGCAGGTCCTCGATCACCTCCAACGCGACGAAACGCCGGTGGCGCTGACGTCCCCGCTCGGTGAGCGGCAGCGGGCGGCCGGGCAGCGGCTCGGCGGGAGGGTAGGCGCGGTCGCGGGCTTCCTCCGGTGGCAGCCCCAGGGATCGCGCGATCGCCGCGTTCTCGAACCGCGCCCGGTCGTTCTGCACGTCGACGTTGACGTTGTCCACCGTCTCCAGGATGCGTTCGAAGAGGTCCCGGACCTCGAGCGTGGTGAGTTCGCGGTCTGCCACGTAGGCGGGATCGTGCACGTCCTCGCGTCGGACGCGGTCGGCGAGGCCGTCGGCGGCGGAGTTGAACGGGCGCCGGTCGGGAGCGAAGTCCGGCGGCCCGACGACGATGCGGGCCACCGCCGACACGCCGTCCGGCAGGCTGACCCGCACCGTGCCGTCGCACACGTCGTCGACCAGCCCGAGGCTGTCGTTGGTGTCCGCCCCGGCGAACAGCCCACCCGGGTTAGTGCGCGGATCGTCGCTCGTCAACCCGAAGCCGCACCAGGCGGCAGCCGGGTTGAGCACCAGCCGCTCGGGAGGCAGGACGAAGACGTCCGTGCGCTCCGCCAGGTCGGTGGGGCCGTACACGACGCCGGCAGCCGGTGTGAACCGCAGTCGCAGCCCCGGTAGCTCGGCGTCGGGCCGGGTCAGCTGCACCGCGCCGAGCGGCACACCGGCCCCGGTGGGAACGAGGGGGTTGGCAGCGCCCTCGGGGGAGTGACCGTCCAGTGCGCGACGCGCCGTGTCGTCACCCGCGAGCTGCACCCGGGCAACGATCCGGTCGCCGTCGTCCTGGGTGTAATGGAAGGGCTTGAGGTTGGCGGCCGCCACCTCCCAGCGGACGTCGGCCAGCTCCAGGTCCTCGGCGGCGAGCACCTCTTCTGTGAGCGGGCCGGACTGCGGCCCGTCGTCGGTGGTCCACTCGGCGTGCAGCTCGAAGAACGGGCACACCGGCCGGAAACCAGCCGCGTCCTTGAACCGCACCGTGGTGGGCACGCGGACGGTGACCGTGCCGTCGGCGGCGACGTCGAGCGTCTCCTCCGGACGGACCGTGGTCTTGCCGGTTCCCCGCGGCGTCAGGTCGTTGGGCCCCCAGCTGTAGTTGTCGCAGGGTTCAGGGGACGGCCCCAGCCGCCCGTAGGCGAGCGGTGGGTACAGCAGCAGCCGCGTGATCACCATTGCCTCCCCG
>JALYQB010000638.1 GCA_030856045.1 Actinomycetota bacterium | reverse complement strand
CTGCGCCTACCCGGCTACGCCGCCGTCACCCCCGACACCCTGCAACGCCGCTTCCTCGAAACCCCCGGCCAGATCACCACCACCACCGACACCATCACCGTCCGCCTCAACCGACGGGCCTACTCGCAGTCCTCCGCCAAGCCGACCTCCCCGACACCCCCGTCCCCTGGTGGGGCAACCGCACCCTCCACTACGAACTCGCCCAACCCCTTGCCCCGAACCAACTGCGCGGAAATCCGCGTTAGCGCACTGGCCTGCGGCCGTCGTGACTCATCCCCGAGTTCGCCCTGCAGGGCTGGTCGGGGTGAAGTTCCGGGTCTACCCCGAGGCTCGTCATGTCGTCGACGGCCAGTGTCGATGACATGACGAGGAGTGCGAGCAAGCGGTGGCGGGCGGTGCTCGTCGCTGTCCACGTCCTGACCTCGGTCGGGTGGATGGCCATGGCGCTCGCCCAGACGACGCTGATCGGCCACGGCATCGGCGCGGCCCGGCCGACCCGGTACGCCGCCTACGCGATGGCCGAGTACCTGGATGCGGCGCTGTTGCAGCACCTCGCGGTGGCAGCGGCCTACACCGGGACGATGCTCTCGCTGCTCACCCGTGGGGAATCTTCCGATTCTGGTGGGTGACCATGAAGCTCGTGCTGACGCTGGGTGGGCTCTACCTGGGAATCGCGCACCTGAGCGGGTGGCTGCATCAGGCCCTCGATGCCGCCGCAGCGGGCGGGAGCGGGGCGGGACCCGCATTCCGCTTGATAACGGGTGGGATCACGATGATCGTCGTCATCGCGTTCATGGCCGGGGTGTCGACCGCTAAACCGTGGGGACGCACCCGCGCCGCCAGCCGCGCGACCGCCGCGGCGCCGCACGCCGCCTGGTTTGCGATGGCGGTGGCCGTGCCGTTCCTGGACACCGCCGCGGTGCTGACAGGCGCGCTGTCCGGCTCGCGAAGCCTTCACCAGCGGGCCGAACCCTGCGGCGGTGCTAGCCCTTCCTGATCCGACCCCACGGCTTGTACACCGACAGGATCACGGCAATCAGCAACGCGGTCGGGGCGACGATGGCGGGATAGATCAGGTCACTCGACGCAGCCGTGACCGGCGGCCCCTCCGCGAGCTGCCGGCCGTAGTCGGCTGCCTCGTAGATCCCGGGTCGCAAAGCGAACAGGACCAGCGCGATGAGCACGATGTTCAGCACCAGCTTCGTCGCCACCCACCAGTACCTCACCAAGCCGTACTTGGTCCCGAGCCCCAGCACGATCCCGCTCGCGAGGCAGGCCACGCCCGCGATGACCAGGGGCCAGATCGCGAAGAGTTCGAGCGCCTGGTAGCAGAGCGCCGCATCGCGGGTGTCGTCCGTCAGCATTGCGGTGAGCACCAGGATGCCCAGGACCACATCGATACCGAGCCACCCGACGGCCGACACGATGTGGATGACCAGCATGGCCTTCCTGGCCCGCCGGCCGAGTCGCCGGATACTGCCCCGGCTCTGCTCTCCACGTCGCGCCGAGGCAGGCGACGCCGGCCGGGACGTGGCGGGAGATGACGTGGTCATGGCTGATAATGATGGCGAGCGGCTCCGGCACGCGCCTCCCGTGTGGGGAGACTCTTGACCTGCGTCGAGTGAGGTATGCGACCCGCCCCCCGTACGCCCGCCTGCGTACGGCGCATGCCGGTGAGGACCGCCGGTGCGTGGCCGACGTTGCTGCTACCTGGCTCTGCCGTGCCGCTCGGGCCCACCGTGCTACGATTCGCGACGCCGTGACTGGCCGTCCACGGACGCGGTAATGAGGTCCGGCGCAGGCCCAGGCGACCGCAGGGACGTCTACCGTGGGGTGATGGCAGAACCGGAGCTGGTGCCGGTGCCCGCGCTGGTCGGTCTCGACGCCGCACAGGTGCACGACGTGGCGCTGGCCGCCCGCCTCGTGGCTGTCGACCCCGACCCGGACACACCACCGACGACGTCCGGAGTCGTGGCCAGGCAGCACCCCGCCGCCGGCACCCGCGTCCCTGCGGGAGAGGCGATCACCATCTGGATCGACCCGGGCCCCGGCGATGACGACGAGGGTGGCGGGGGCCTGCCGCGGCCCCACGCCCCGGAACCGGTGGGTCCAGCAGGAGTCAAGTAACGATGGTCGGGGTGCTCCGCCCGACAGTGCGGCCGAGCTCACTCCTGGTGAAGGACGGCGGTGCGCAACAGCGGTTCATGCTCGAGATGCGACAGACCGTTCCACGCGAGGTTCACCAGGTGCGCGGCAACCTCGTCCTTGCCGGGGCTGCGGACGTCGAGCCACCACTGGCCGGTGAGCGCGACCATCCCGACCAGGGCCTGGCTGAACAGCCCCGCGAGGGCGGTGTCGTAACCCCGCGCGGCGAACTCCCGGCCGAGGATGTGCTCCACCCGTCGCGCGATGTCGTTGAGCAGGCTCGAGAACGTGCCGCCCTTGCTGGCCACTGGGGAGTCCCGCACGAGGATGCGGAACCCGTCGGTGGAGTCCTGGATGTAGTCGAGCAGCGCGAGCGCGGCCCGCTCGAGCAGCTCCCGCGGGTGCTCCGCGCCGGCGAGGGCCGAGGTCATGTGCT
>JALYQB010000373.1 GCA_030856045.1 Actinomycetota bacterium | reverse complement strand
ACCACGGCCTCGGAGTCCTCGATGAAGTCACCGAGCTGGGAGTCGCCCTCGTCGCCGATGGTCTGGTCCAGGCTGATGGGCTCCCGGGCGTACTGCTGGATCTCCAGCACCTTCTCCGGGGTGATGTCCATCTCCTTGGCGAGCTCCTCCGGGGTGGGCTCGCGGCCCAGGTCCTGGAGCAGCTCGCGTTGGATGCGGCCGAGCTTGTTGATGACCTCGACCATGTGCACCGGGATGCGGATGGTGCGGGCCTGGTCGGCCATCGCGCGGGTGATGGCCTGGCGGATCCACCAGGTGGCGTAGGTGGAGAACTTGTAGCCCTTGGTGTAGTCGAACTTCTCGACCGCGCGGATCAGGCCGAGGTTGCCCTCCTGGATCAGGTCCAGGAACGCCATGCCGCGGCCGGTGTAGCGCTTCGCGAGGGACACCACGAGCCGGAGGTTGGCCTCCAGCAGGTGGTTCTTGGCGCGCTCGCCGTCGCGGACGATCCAGCGCAGGTCCCGGCGCAGCTGCGGGGTCAGCTTCTCGGTGCTCTCCTCGACCTTGCGCACCCGCTCCGCGGCGTAGAGCCCGGCCTCGATGCGCTTGGCGAGCTCCTCCTCCTCCTCGGCGTTGAGCAGCGCGACCTTGCCGATCTGCTTGAGGTAGGCGCGGACCGAGTCCGCCGACGCGGTCAGCTCGGCGTCCTTGCGCGCCTGCCGCAGCGCCTCGGACTCCTCCTCGTCCCAGACGAAGTCCTCGCCACCGGGGCCCTTGCGCGCCGCCGCCTCCTCGGACGTCTCCTCGGCCTCCGCGGCGGGGATCTCCTCCACCTCCACCTCGACCTCGGCGAGATCCTCCGCTGCGGGACCGCCCTCGATCTCGGGGGCGTCTGCCGCGACCTCGGGGGCGGGTGCCCCCGGGGCGGCGACCGTGGCCTTCGCGCGCGACCGGCGCTTCGTCGCCGTGCGGGCCGAACCCTTCACCGGGACCGCGGTGAGGTCTGCGGTCGGCTCCGCGGCGGCACTGCCCTTCGCGGCGGCACTGCCCTTCGCGGTGGAGCCGGTACCACCACGGCCGGAGGGCTTCGTGGTGGCGGCCCTCGACGAGGAGGGCGAGCGACGGGGGGCGGGTTCTGCGGCTGCCACGGACGACCTTTCGAGACGGTCGGTGTTCGACGGTGTCTGTTAGCGGTGGGCTGGTGTGCCGGTCGTCGTCCCGGGGGCGGTTCCGGGCTGGTCGGGCGGCGGCTCGGGGACGGTGCCGTGTTCCATTGTAACGACGAGAACGGCTGGTGAGGACCGAACGTCGCCCGAACCCGGCGCCGGTGCCCGAACCGGCGCCATCCGTGCAGGTCAGGGAACACGGCCCTCCGCAGCGGCCGCCGCCGCCCCGACGATGCCCGCGTTGTTCTGCAGCTCCGCGGCCACCACGTCGGTCCGGCATTCGAGCAGCGGCAGCCAATTCTCGGCCTTGCGGCTCACCCCACCTCCCGCGATGACGAGGTCCGGCCACACGAGGTTCTCCAGTACCTGCAGGTAGCGGGACACGCGCGCCGCCCAGTCCGGCCAGGACAGCGCCTCGGCGTCGCGGGCGGACGCAGCGGCGCGCCGCTCCGCGTCGTGGCCGTCGACTTCGAGGTGACCGAACTCCGTGTTGGGCACCAGCTCGCCGTGGTGGAACACCGCACTGCCGATGCCGGTGCCGAACGTCAGCAACACCACCACGCCGTCGCGGCCGCGCCCTGCACCGAAACGCATCTCGGCCAGCCCCGCGGCGTCGGCGTCGTTGAGCACCACCGCGGGGCAGCCCGTTCGCTGGCGGAGCAGATCCGCGGCGTCGGTGCCGCGCCACGCCGGGTCGACGTTCGCCGCGGTCCGCGCGATGCCGTGCTTCACCACGCACGGCAGCGTGATCCCCAGCGGCCCGGTCCAGCCGAACTGCGCGACGATCCCCGCCACCACGTCGGCCACCGCGCCAGGGGAGGACGGCCGGGGCGTGGGAAACCGCCTGCGGTCCGCCGCGAGCGACCCCGTCGCGAGGTCCACCGGGGCTCCCTTGATCCCGGACCCCCCGACGTCCACGCCGAACCCTCGGGTGCTGGTCATGCCCGCTGCCTCTCCGGTGTTTCGTCCCGACCGGCGCACACTAGTCCGCTGCACCGACCGACATCCGGGAGGCGGCACGAGCCGCCGATGTGGTCGGATAGCGTCCGTGGCAGCCGAGGGGAGCGACGAACTGCGCGGTGTCGCGGTGGCCGTCGCCCGCGCGGTCGGGGAGCTCGCACAGGACATGCGGTCCGCGGCGGTCACGCAGACCGGGACGAAGAGCAGCGCCACGGACGTCGTGACGGCGGCGGACACCGAGGCCGAACGCCTCGCGCGCGACCTGCTGGCCCGGCACCGCCCCGGCGAACCGGTGCTCGGGGAGGAGGAGGGTGGTGGTGACGCACCGCCCGGCACGGTCTGCTGGGTGGTCGACCCGATCGACGGCACCGTCAACTACCTCTACGGCCTGCCCTGGTACGCGGTGTCGGTGGCGGCCCAGCGCGACGACGTGTCCCTCGCGGGCGCCGTCGTCCACCCGCCGTCGGGCCGCTGCTGGAGCGCCGCGCTCGGCGCCGGGGCGGACTGCGACGGCACGCCGCTGCGCGTCACCG
>JALYQB010000357.1 GCA_030856045.1 Actinomycetota bacterium | reverse complement strand
GAGGTCGCGGACCTCGGGGACAGCAACTGGCTCGATGATGCGCTGGGCACCGGCGGGGGTTGAGACAGCACCGACCGGCGGGACAGGTACCGGCCGGACTCGTGTACGGTTGCCTGGCGCACCGTGGCGGGGACCGTGGTGATCGCGAGGGGCTGTGGCGCAGCTGGTAGCGCACTTGACTGGCAGTCAAGGGGTCAGGGGTTCGAATCCCCTCAGCTCCACCCTTCTCACCAGCGAAAACGCTGCCAAAGACATCAATTTGTATGGCATCGGCGGGCGTTGATAGCGGGATTTGACAGCAACGGACTCAGCCGGAGAGCTGCTCGTCGAGATGGTCGAGCGCAGCGCGCTGGGTGTCGAGGTTGACGTGTCCGTAGACGTTCATCGTCATCTCGATCGCGCTGTGGCCCACGATCTCCATCACGACCCGCGGGTGGATGCCCAGTCCCATACTGGTAACCGGCAGTGTTCGATCCCCGTCGAATAGCTCTGGTTGCGGTGTCCCCGTGAGGGGCATTCGTCAGCCTTGGTGACTGCGGGTCAGGGCGAGTGAGGCTGCGTAGCGGGACCAGTTCCCGCCGGCGTCTCGGGTCCAGCGGGTGGCGGTTCCTGGGCTGAGGTGAAGGAGGTCGGCCAGGATGGCGGCGGGGACTTCCGCGGCGAGCTGGAGCAGGGTGGCGCGCCGGCCGGGCAAGGCTCTGATACCGAGGTGGCGCAGGCGTTCGCCGAGCCGGGCGGGGGTGATCGGACGGCCCGGTAGGTGTCCGGGGAACAGCCATGGGCTGGGTGTTGTCGGTGACCCGACGCCGATGTAGCGGCGGCCGGTGTCGAGCAGGTCGGTGAGCAGACCGGCGAGCGGCTCGGGGACGGTGATGTCGTGTGCGCCGAAGCGCACTGACACGCTGTCGGGGTGGCGCTGGACCTGATCGGTGGTCATGACCGCGATGCGGGACAGCTGCTGGCCGTAGCAGAGCAGGAGGGCGCCGGCGACACGATCGGTGAGGTCGAGGGTGTCCTCATGCAGGAGGCGGGCGAGCAGCGACCAGCGCTGGTCGCCGTCGATCGCTGTTCCGGTCGTACGGCCAAGAGCCGGCACCAGCAGTGCGGGGTGGTGGTGGTGGTGTTCGGCTGCCCAGCTGAGGAAGTCTCGGATCTGGTAGCCGGCGGGCCCGTTGGTGAGCCAGTCATCGACGTGGGCCTGTCGGCATTCGCCCAGCGTGACGCCTTGCTGGTCGAGCCAGTTCAGGAAGCGGCTGGCGGCGAGTAGCTGGGTGCGGGGGTAGTTGGTGGCGGTCCGCGCCCGCGGGTTGTCCGTGGATCGGCGGCGCAGGCGGCGCAGGACCCGCCAGGTGGCGTAGGCGTGCAGCAGCCGACGATGCTCGGCGTGGGTGAGGTCGGCGAGCAGCGTGGCGACCCAGGTCTCCAACCGGGCCAGGGCCTCGTCCCTGGCGGGCAGCACGCCGCTGGCGACCAGGACGTGGCGCAGGTAGTCCGCGGCGCGTGCTTGTGGATGGGTGTCCAGCGCCTGGTGGGTGCAGGCCAGCCTGCCGGCGGCGATGTCGGCGAGCAGGCGTGCACCGGCTCCACCGCGCAGCCAGTTCAACGCGGTGCGCGGCGTGGTCGTGCTGATGATGGCCTCGTGGACGCCCATCAGCGCAGAGGTGATCTGCTCGCTACCGGCGCCCAGCAGCTCACTCGTTCGGCGGCGCAACGCGCAGCGTTCGCACCGGCCGCGTTCATAAAGCTTGTCCTCGATCCCGCAGTCGGTGCACACGTGGGTGGCGGGCAGTCCGGCGCAGTCGGCGCAGGTGGTCGCTTCCGGGCCGGCCGGGACGACGAGCCGACGGGTGGTGTGACAGCGCCCGCAGGTGCCGCGATGGCGCAGTGCCGTGGTGTAGCAGGGGTCGCAGACCGGTCCCTCGGTCCAGTTCGCCGCCGGTGGCGCAAGCTGGCCGCAGCGGGCGCAGGTGGTGACCCGTCGTGGCGCGCAGCCGGTGCAGACCGGCTCTGGTCCCGACGCGAACGAGCACGGCCGGTGTCGCCCGCAACGGCTGCAGTCCGCCGTAGGCATCTGGAAGCAGCCATCGCAGATGTCGGGTTCATCGCCGTGGGCGCGCCTTGCGATCGGTCGTCTGCGCCCGCAACGTCCGCACGTCCGCTGCGGACGATCCGCGCAGCGGGCGCAGACCGCCCGGCGTTCACTGTCGCGGCCGGCGACCGGTTTGCTGACCCCGCAGCGGGCGCAGGCTTCGGCGAGCTCGCGGCGCCTGCAGCGGGCGCAGACCCCGCCAGCTGTGGACGAACGGGTCAGCGGCCGCCCGAGGCGTCCACAGACCGCGCAGCTCGGCACCGACAGCGACGCTGCCCCGTGGGCCAGCAACTCGGTGACCAGCCGGCCGACCACCGGCGGCGCCCCGGTCGCCAACGCACCCGGGTCAGCGCGTAGCGCCGCGGCCAGACTGCGCAGCGCCGCGGGATGGGTGATCACCGCCGCGATCGCTGCCTCGACCTGGGGCGAGGACAGCGCCGGGGCGGCGGCCAGCACCGCGGTCACCACCTGCTGGTGCTGCTGCTCACGGCTCACGGACAGCTCACTTCCGCGGTAACGGCACAACCCGTGCTCGCCGTGGCCGGGTCGGCGGTGCCGAGCCCGCCGCCCCACCGCTCTTCGTCGCGGGGGCCTGGGCGTAGGGCTCGACCAGCTCGGCGGGCGAGCAGTCCAGGATGTCGCACAACGCCGCCAGGGCGGTCAGATTGAGCCGCTCCGGGACCCGTACCACCAGCCGGTAAACCTGCTCCCGGGACAGGCTCACGCCCCGTTCAGCCAGTAGCGGCACCAGGTCGGTGGTGGCGAACATCCCCCGCTCGGCCATCAGTCGGCGCAGATGCCAGTGATAGCCCATCTGCCTTGTCATCTCACCCTCCCGAGGTGTCGGCGCCAAACGCCCGGGCCAACGCCGAGCGCAGCATCCGGTTCTTCGCGTCCGCGCCGACCGTCGTGTAGATGGCCGTCGTCGACGCCCACGAGTGCCCCACCTGCTGCTGCACGAACAGCGGATCGACCCCGTCCTCGATCAGGTGCGACACATAGGAGTGCCGCAGGCAGTGGACCGACAGTTCGGCCGGCAGCCCGGCCGCTGCCCGGTAGAGCGCGAACCGGTCGTCGACCGAGCGGGTCGAGATCCGGCCACCACGCTCGGTCGGCCACACGGCCGCGGGCTCCGCACCCTCGAAGCGTGGTCGCACCTCGACGAGGTACTCCTCGAGCGCCTCGACCGCCCACGGCATCACGCTCGCCACCGCGCGCCGACGCGGTGGGGATCCGCGCATCGCCTTCCCGAAGCGCACGTGACACACCCCCAACCCGCCGAGCTGTTCAGCCGCCGGGTTGGCGGTGAAGTCGGTCAGGTCGAGCATCGTCGCTTCCCGGCAGCGCAACCCCCAGCCGTAGGTCACCTTGAACAGCGTGGCGTCCCGGAACGCCGTCAGCCACCCCTTGCGTCCCGAATCGGCCAGTCGCTGCGCCCGGTCGTCGGCGGCGTCGAACAACGCCTGGCACTCCAGCCGAGACAGCGGCCGCCGCTGCGGGCGACCCTCATAATCCGCGACGTGGGTCGCGGTGTTGTCCTCGTGGCAGATCTGGGTCGGCCGGGCCCCGACCCGCTGCTCACACTCGGCGACCCAGCCGTAGCGAGGATCGGTCACATAGCCGCAGAACGCCGCCACCGCGCCCTGATAGCACCGCACCGTCGAATGCGCCCAGCCCCCCTCAGCCACCCAGCGCTCGAGCTGCTCGGCCCGCCAGCTCCACGGCCAGCCATCAGCGAACACCTGGAAGCGGCGCACCGTCCGCTCGCGACCCTCGATCAGCGACCCGCCGAGCCGACGGCTGAGCTGCTGACGCCGCCAACCGACCAGCATC
>JALYQB010000327.1 GCA_030856045.1 Actinomycetota bacterium | reverse complement strand
GGGCCGTACTCGCGCTTGAACTCGTGGAACCGGCTGCCGTCGGTGACCCGGGCGATCACCTCGCGCACGTCGTACGGGGTCCGGGAGTCCGTCGGGACCATCCCGTACAGCTCGGCCGGGTCGACGGTGGGTTCGACGGTGGGCACCACGTCCCACGGGCGCGGGGCGCGCTGACCGAGTGTCGACACGATCGACCGGACGATCTGCAGCGCGTGCGCGTCGTCGTCGGCCAGGTGGTCGGTGACCCCGGAGATGCGAGAGTGCAGGTCGCCGCCGCCGAGCTCCTCGGCCGTGACCTCCTCCCCGGTCGCGGCCTTCACCAGCGGCGGGCCACCGAGGAAGATCGTCCCCTGGTTGCGGACGATCACCGCCTCGTCGCTCATCGCCGGCACGTAGGCGCCGCCCGCGGTGCAGGACCCGAGGACCGCCGCGATCTGCGGGATGCCCCGCGCCGACATCGTCGCCTGGTTGTAGAAGATCCGGCCGAAGTGCTCGCGGTCGGGGAACACCTCGTCCTGGCGCGGCAGGAACGCCCCTCCGGAGTCGACGAGGTAGATGCACGGCAGGTGGTTGTGCAGCGCCACCTCCTGCGCCCGCAGGTGCTTCTTGACCGCCATCGGGTAGTAGGTGCCGCCCTTGACGGTGGCGTCGTTGGCCACGACGACGCACTCGCGGCCCGAGACGCGGCCGATGCCGGTGATGATCCCGGCGGCCGGGGCCTCGCCGTCGTACAGGTCGTGCGCCGCGAGCGGGGAGAGCTCGAGGAACGGTGATCCGGTGTCGAGCAGCGAGTCGACGCGGTCGCGCGGTAGGAGCTTGCCTCGCTCGGCGTGGCGGGCGCGGGCCTTCTCGGGGCCGCCTCGGGCCGCCGTAGCCAGGTGCTCGCGGAGCTCGCACACCAGTGCCGTGTGCGCCTCGGTGTTGCGCTGGAACGACTCGCCGGCGGGGTCGCCCACACTCCGGATCGCCGGTGCGTCCATACCCTCGTCCGTCCTCGGTTAGCGGTCACTAACTGGTGGCGATGTTAGCGGACATTAACTGAGGCCGTCTAGCATGAGCGAATGGTGAGCCGCGACACCCCGCCGGACGGCCGCGCGGCGCGGACCCTGGCCCGGCGCGAGGAGATCCTGGCCGCCGCCGCGGCGTTGTTCGCCGAGCGCGGCTTCCATGGCGTGACGATCGAGGACATCGGCCGCAGCGTGGGGATCACGGGGCCGGGGCTCTACCGGCATTTCCCGAGCAAGGACGCCGTGCTGGCGCAGGTGCTGATCGGGATCAGCGAGCGGCTCGTCGCGGGCGGGCGGGACCGGGTGGCGTCCGCGGAGGGTGCGGCCGAGGCGCTCGACGCGCTGCTGGCGGGCCACATCGCGTTCGCGCTCTCCGAACCCGCGCTCATCACCGTCCACGACCGTGAGCTGGGCAACGTGCCGGAAGCCGACCGCCGCACCGTCCGGCGGCTGCAGCGCCGCTATCTCGAGCAGTGGGTCGACGTCCTCGCCGAGCTGACCCCGGACGCTCCGCGCGTCACCCTGCGCGCTGCTACGCACGCCACTTTCGGGCTCCTCAACTCGACGCCGCACAGCGCGGGCGCGCTCGACCAGCACGCGATGGCCCGGCTGCTACACGGCATGGCGCAGCGGGCGCTCCACCAGGGCTCACTGGCCGGAGCGGGAGCTCACGGCTCCTGGTAGTGCGCGACGTCGCTCCTGGCCGCCGACGAGCGCCGCGAATGCCGCGTTGGCCTCATCCGACGAGGCGAACGCGGCATTGGCGGCGCATTGGGGTGCTGCCGACCACGTCATCCACGAGATCAGGTGTAGCCGCAGGAGCCCTCACTCCGGTTGCGCGAGATGGTCCGCGACGCGCAACGCTGCCCGCCGCACCTCGTTCTTCGGCGACAGCTCGCCGCGGGAGATCGCCGCCGCCGTGAGGGTGAGCAGCTCACCCACCGCGCCGAGCAGGATCTTGTAGCCCCAGTCCAGGCCGCGGTACTGGTCGCGGCCGACGCGCTCGCGGAGCTCGGTGACGGCCGCGG
>JALYQB010000274.1 GCA_030856045.1 Actinomycetota bacterium | reverse complement strand
GGACACGACGAACCAGGCCATGAGCCCGCACACCGCGGCCCGCAGCCAGCCGTCCGGCGCCCCGCCGACCAGGCCGCTGCCCGCCCACGCGAGCAGGCCGACGGTGACCACGACCGCACCGACGACCCCCGTGGTGGTGCCCGCCCCGCGGCGGCCGGTCAGCGCCCAGACGAGCGACCGCACCAGCCTCCCGCCGTCCAACGGGAGGCCGGGCAGGAGGTTGAACACGGCCACCGCGGCGTTGGCGACGGTCAGCTGGGCGACGAGCAGCCACAGCGGTTCGCCGGGTTCCAGCAGCCACCACCCCGCGGCACCCAGCAACGCCAGGAGCACGGAGACCGCGGGGCCTGCCACGGCGATGAGGCCCTCCTCGCGCGGGCCGGTCGGGCGCCGGGCGAGCTCGGAGAACCCGCCGAGCAGGAACAGCCGTACCCGTAGCACGGGCACACCGAGGTGGATCGCCACGGCGCAGTGGCCGAGCTCGTGCAGCAGCACCGACACGCCGAGCAGCATCGCGAGCGTCGCGGCGAGGACCACGGCGGTGCCGTTGCGGACGTCCGGGACCAGGCTCGTGACGAGCGGCGCGTACAGCACGGTGATCACGACCGCGCCCACCCACCAGGACGGGGCCAGCAGCACCGGCACGCCGCGCACCCGGCCGAGGAGCAGGCCCCCGGCCGGCCGGGGCACGTCGCGGGTCACGAGCGCGAGCGTAGGCCGTCGGGGTGGTGCCCTACCGTGGGCGCCGTGACCGAGATCGCAGTGCAGCGGCGCCCCGCGTTGTCGCCTTCGCGCGCGGCGGATTTCAAGCAGTGCCCGCTGCTGTACCGCTTCCGCGCGGTGGACCGCCTGCCGGAGACGCCGACGCGGGTGCAGGTGCGGGGCACGGTGGTGCACGCAGTGCTGGAGCGGCTGTTCGCGCTGCCGCACGCGCAGCGCGAGCCTGAGACGGCGCACGCGATGGTCGAACCGGCCTGGGACGACGTGCAGGCGGAGGCGCCGGAGCTCGCCGCGCTGTTCGACGGAGCGCAGGACCCGGAGCTGGCGGACTGGCTCGAGTCGGCGCGCGCGCTGCTCGACGGCTACTTCGAGCTGGAGGACCCCCGGCGGGTGACCGCTCAGGCGTGCGAGCTGCTCGTCGAGGCGGAGCTGGCCGTCGGCGACCCGGACGCGACGCTGATGCTGCGTGGGTACGTCGACCGCGTCGACGTCGCGCCCACCGGCGAGATCCGGGTCGTGGACTACAAGACGGGGTCGGCGCCGCGCGAGGTGTTCGAAGCGAAAGCCCTGTTCCAGATGAAGTTCTACGCCCTGGTATTGCTGCGCACCCGCGGTGTCCTGCCCCGCCAGCTCCGGCTCATGTACCTCGCAGACCGGCAGTCGCTGACCTACTCCCCCGACGAGGCGGAGCTCGCGCGCTTCGAGCGCACGCTGTCGGCGATCTGGGCGGCGGTCCTGCGCGCCGCGCCGACCGGGGACTTCCGCCCGAACCCCGGCCGGCTCTGCGACTGGTGCGCCCACCAGGCACTCTGCCCGGCCTTCGGCGGAACCCCTCCGCCGTACCCGGGATGGCCGGAGCCCGGGACGGCCCCGGCGGAGGAACCCGCGCTCGACGCCGACTGAACGTCGGGCGGGTGGCCGTCGTCAGAAGCGGCAGGACCGGATGTCGCTCGCCAGGATCGCCTTCGCTCCGCGCGCGGAGAGCTGGTCCATGATCCGGTTGACGTCGCGGCGGGGCACCATCGCGCGGACCGCGACCCACGTGGAGTCCGCGAGCGGGGCGACCGTCGGCGACTCGAGGCCGGGGGTGATCGCGACCACCACGTCGAGCAGGGTCCGCGGGCAGTCGTAGTCGAGCATCAGGTACTGCTGGGCGACCACGACGCCCTGGATCCGGGCGGACAGCTGCGCCTTCGCCGGTGAGTCGGGGGCCGTCGCGCCCTCCAGCAGCACCGCCTCCGACGTGCAGATCGGGTCGCCGAAGGCGGCGAGGCCGTGCTGGCGCAGCGTGCGGCCGGACCCCACGACGTCGGCGATGGCGTCGGCCACGCCGAGCTGCACGGAGATCTCCACTGCGCCGTCGAGCCGGATCACCTCGGCGGTGACCCCGTGGTGGGCGAGGTCGTGGCGCACCAGCCGCGGGTATGACGTCGCGATGCGCAGGCCGTCGAGATCGCCGACCTTCCACTCCCGGCCCGTGGCGGCCGCGTAGCGGAACGTCGAGGCACCGAAGCCGAGCGACAGCCGCTCGGACACGGGAGCAGCGGAGTCCAGCGCCAGATCGCGGCCGGTGATGCCGAGGTCGAGCTCGCCCGAGCCGACGTAGATCGCGATGTCCTTCGGACGCAGGAAGAAGAACTCGACCTCGTTCGCCGCGTCGATCACGGTGAGGTCCTTGGCGTCGTGGCGCTGCCGGTAGCCCGCCTCGGCCAGGATCTCCGACGCGGGGGCGGCGAGTGTGCCCTTGTTCGGCACGGCGACGCGCAGCATGCGGGGCTCGGTCATCACAGGTGCCGGTAGACGTCGGCGGTGCGCAGGCCACGCCCGAGCATGAGGACCTGCACCCGGTAGAGCAACTGGGATATCTCCTCGGCGAGGCGCTCGTCGGACTCGTGCTCCGCCGCGATCCACACCTCGCCGGCCTCCTCGAGGACCTTCTTGCCCTGGGCGTGCACCCCGCCGTCGAGCGCCGCGACCGTGCCGGAGCCCTCGGGCCGGGTGCGGGCGCGCTCGGTGAGCTCGTCGAACAGCTCGTCGAACGTCTTCACGGGACGCCATCCTCCCACCCGCGGGTCCGGGTCGGTTACGCGGCGGTCCGGCAGGAGGGTGGCGTCCACCTCGTGAGTGGCGTTGCGCAGTCGCGGCTTGCCGCCGACCAGCAGAGCCACTCACGAGGGTTATGCATTGAAGTACTTCGCCTCGGGGTGGTGCGCGACGATCGCGTCGGTGGACTGCTCCGGGTGCAGCTGCAGCTCCTCGGACAGCTCGACGCCGATGCGGCCGGGCTCCAGCAGGTCGACGATCTTCGCGCGGTCGTCGAGGTTCGGGCACGCCCCGTAGCCGAGTGAGAAGCGGGCGCCGCGGTAGCCGAGTGAGAAGAACTCCTCGACGTCCGTGGGGTCCTCGTCGGCGACGGAGGCGCCGGAGGGGAACCGCAGCTCGGAGCGGATGCGGACGTGCCAGTACTCCGCGAGTGCCTCGGTGAGCTGGACGCCGAGCCCGTGCACCTCCAGGTAGTCGCGGTACGCGTCCTTGGCGAACAGCTCGGCGGCGTAGTCGGCGATCGGCTGCCCCATCGTCACCAGGTGCAGCGGCAGCACGTCCACCTCGCCTGCAGCCAGGGCGGCCTCCCGGGGCCGGTAGAAGTCGGCGAGGCACAGGTGCCGGTCGCGCTGCTGGCGGGGGAACGTGAACCGGTGGCGCTCGGGCGCGTCGGCCCGCGGTTCGTCCAGCACGATCAACGAGTCACCCTCGGCCACGCACGGCCAGTAGCCGTATACCACCGCGGCGTGCGCGAGGACACCCTCGGTGGACAGCCGGTCGAGCCAGCCGCGCATCCGCGGCCTGCCCTCGGTCTCGACGAGCTCCTCGTACGACGGGCCCTCGCCTCGGGCGCCGCGTAGCCCCCACTGGCCGAGGAACAGCGCGCGCTCGTCGAGCAGCCCGGCGTAGTCCGCGACCGCGATCCCGCGCACCACCCGGGATCCCCAGAACGGCGGCGACGGCAGCGGGACGTCGACGGTGACGTCCGAGCGGGCGGGAACGGGCGGGGCGGGCGGTGCCGCGGCCCGGCGGGACTCAGCGATCCGTCGGGAGCGCTCGTGGCGCGCCTTGCGCTCCGCGGCCTTCGCGACGGCCTCCGGGTCGGTGTCGACCGCTCCCCCGCGCTTGCGGGTCATGATCGCGTCCATGGTCCGCAGGCCCTCGAACGCGTCGCGGGCGTAGGCCACCTCGCCGGTGTAGATCTCGCCGAGGTCGTTCTCGACGTACGAGCGGGTCAGCGCCGCACCGCCGAGCAGCACCGGGAACCGGTCCCCGAGCCCGCGAGAGTTCATCTCCAGCAGGTTCTCCTTCATGATCACCGTCGACTTCACGAGCAGCCCGGACATCCCGATCGCGTCGGCGCGGTGCTCGGCCGCTGCCTCGAGGATGGTCGTGATCGGCTGCTTGATGCCGAGGTTGACCACCTCGTAGCCGTTGTTCGTCAGGATGATGTCGACGAGGTTCTTGCCGATGTCGTGCACGTCGCCCTTGACCGTGGCCAGGACGAGGCGTCCCTTGCCGCCGTCGTCGGCGCGCTCCATGTGCGGCTCGAGGTAGGCCACGGCCGCCTTCATCACCTCGGCGGACTGCAGCACGAACGGCAGCTGCATCTGCCCGGAGCCGAACAGCTCGCCGACCGTCTTCATCCCCGAGAGCAGCGTGTCGTTGACGATCTCCAGCGGGGGGCGACGCTCCATGGCCGCGTCGAGATCGCTTTCGAGATCATTGCGGTCACCGTCGACGATCCGCCGCTCCAGGCGCTCGAATAGCGGCAACGCCGCCAGCTCCTGCGCCCGCGACTCCCGCGCCGAGGACACCGAGACGCCCTCGAACAAGCCCATGAAGTGCTGCAGCGGGTCGTGACCTGGCTTGCGGCGGTCGTAGACGAGGTCCAGTGCCGCGTGCCGCTGGTCCTCCGGGATCCGCGCCATCGGCATGATCTTGGACGCCTGCACGATCGCGGTGTCCAGCCCGGCCGCGACACACTCGTGCAGGAACACCGAGTTCAGCACCTGCCGTGCGGCGGGGTTCAGGCCGAACGACACGTTGGAGACGCCCAGCGTGGTCTGCACGGCGGGGTGGCGGCGCTTGACCTCGCGGATCGCCTCGATGGTCTCCACCGCGTCACGGCGTACCTCCTCCTGCCCGGTGGAGATCGGGAACGTCAGGCAGTCGACGATGATGTCGCCGGTGTGCATGCCCCAGTTCGTGGTGAGGTCCTCGATCAGCCGGGAGGCCACCGCGGCCTTCCAGTCGCGGGTGCGGGCCTGGCCCTCCTCGTCGATGCACAGCGCGACGACCGCGGCGCCGTGCTCGCGGACCAGCGCCATCACCCGCGCGAACCGGGACTCCGGGCCGTCGCCGTCCTCGTAGTTCACCGAGTTGATCACACAGCGCCCGCCGAGCCGCTCCAGCCCGGCGACCAGCACGTCCGGCTCCGTCGAGTCGAGCATCACCGGCAGCGTCGACGCGGTGGCGAGCCTGCCCGCCAGCTCCGCCATGTCGGCGGCACCGTCACGGCCGACGTAGTCGATGCACAGGTCGAGCAGGTGCGCCCCGTCCCGGATCTGCTCGCGGGCGATCTCGATGCAGCGGTCGAGGTCGTCGGCGAGCATCGCGTCCCGGAACGCCCTCGACCCGTTCGCGTTGGTCCGCTCCCCCACGACGAGCACGCTCGTGTCCTGCCGGAACGGCACCGCGGCGTAGAGGGACGACACCCCGGGCTCCGGGCGCGGCCGGCGCTGCGCGGGCTCGACGTCCGCGACGGCGTCGCGCACGGCGGTCATGTGCTCCGGCGTCGTGCCGCAGCAGCCGCCGACGATCTGCACCCCGAACTCGCGGACGAAGGCGACCATCGCCTCGGCCAGCTCGTCGGGCTTCAGCGGGTACACCGCCCCCTCCGACCCGAGCTGCGGCAGCCCGGCGTTCGGCATCACCGACAGCGGGATGCGGGCGTGCTTGGACAGGGCGCGCAGGTGCTCGCTCATCTCGGCCGGGCCCGTGGCGCAGTTGAGTCCGATGACGTCGATGCCGAGCGGCTCCAGCGCGGTGAGCGCCGCGCCGATCTCCGTGCCCAGCAGCATCGTGCCGGTGGTCTCCAGGGTGACCTGGCAGATGATCGGGACGGTGCGGCCCTCGGCCGCCATCGCTCGGTGGGCCGCGATGACCGACGCCTTGGTCTGCAGCAGGTCCTGCGAGGTCTCGACGAGGATCGCGTCGACGCCACCGGCGAGCAGCCCACGGCAGCACTCGACATAAGCGTCGCGCAGAGTGGCGAACGGGACGTGCCCGAGCGTCGGCAGCTTGGTCCCGGGGCCGACCGCACCCAGCACGAATCTCCCCGGACCGTGCTCGTCGGCGACCTCGCGGGCGAGCACCGCGCCCCGCTCGGCGAGCTCGGTGATGCGGTCGGCGATGTCGTACTCGGCGAGGTTGGCGAGGTTCGCGCCGAAGGTGTTGGTCTCGACGGCGTCGACGCCGGCCTCGAGGTACCCGCGGTGCACCCCGCGCACCACGTCGGGCCGCGTGACGTTGAGGATCTCGTTGCAGCCGTCGAGGCCTGCGAAGTCGTCGAGGGTCAACGGGACCGACTGCAGCATCGTGCCCATCGCCCCGTCGACGACCAGGACGCGGCGTTCGCAGGCGTCGAGCAGGGCCGATGCGTGAGGTGTGGGCATGGCGCCAGGGTAGAGCCCCGCGACCGTGCACCACCGCCCACGGGCGTGACGGGGTGGCACTGTCCTGAGCTTCGCGCGCCGGGGTCGTAGGCTGGCGGGGTGACTGATCCCGACACCCCAGCGCCTGCCTCGGTGCAGCTACCGCAGCTGACCGCACCGATCCTGGTGGCCGCGTTCGAGGGCTGGAACGATGCGGGCGACGCCGCGAGCGCCGCGATCGAGCACCTCGAACTGAGCTGGGACGCCCGCCCGCTGGCCGAGGTCGACCCGGAGGACTACTACGACTTCCAGGTCACCCGCCCCACGACCAAGCTCATCGACGGCATCACGCGGCGCCTGGAATGGCCGACGACCCGCCTCGCGGTGTGTCGCCCACCGGGCTCGGACTTCGACGTGGTGCTCGTGCACGGGATCGAGCCCAACATGCGGTGGCGGACGTTCTGCGCCGAGTTGCTGCGCTACGTCGAGGAGCTGGACATCACCACCGTGGTCACGCTCGGGGCGCTGCTCGCCGACACGCCGCACACCCGCCCGGTCCCGGTCACCGGCACGTCCTTCGATGCGGCGTCCGCGGCGCGGTTCAAGTTGGAACGCTCCAAGTACGAGGGTCCCACCGGGATCACCGGTGTCTTCCAGGACCTGTGCGTGCAGGCCGGGATCCCCGCGATCTCGTTCTGGGCCGCGGTGCCGCACTACGTCTCCGCCCCGCCGTCCCCGAAGGCGACGCTCGCGCTGCTGCACCGCGTCGAGGAGGTGCTCGACCTCGAGGTGCCGCTCGGCACGCTGCCGCAGCAGTCCGAGGAGTGGGAGACCACGGTCAGCGAGATGGCCGAGGAAGACGAGGAGGTCGCCAACTACGTGCGCGCCCTCGAGGAACGCGGCGACACCGAGATCACCCTCAACGAGGCCAGCGGTGACGCGATCGCCGCGGAGTTCGAGCGGTACCTGCGCCGGCGCGGTCCCGGCGGTCCCCCGGCCGGACCTCGCGGACCCCGCTGACCGTCCGTCGCGCGAGCGCCCGTCGCGCGGCCGGGTCAGCGGGCCTCGTAGGGGTTCATCAGCTGGTCCACCGGCGCGTAGGAGTCCGTGAGCACGGGGGCAGCGGCGGCGAACCCGGCGGCGGCGATCGGGTCGAGCACCAGAACGTCCTCGCCCGCGGCGGCGGCGCGCCGATCCGGACCGCGCCAGTCCAGCTCCGCGTCCGTCGCGACCAGTACCGCGTTGCCGCCCTCGCCGTCGCCGAGGTGCCCGGGTGGCACGAGCAGCCCGACCTCGTCGAACACCGCCGCGGCGGTCGCGGTCTCCGCGGCGAGGAAGTCGAGCGGGTCGTAGTCGATGACGTTGAGCAGGTACACCCCGCCGGGGCGCAGCACTCGCGCCACCTCGACGAGGAACTCCCGGGTGGCGAGATGCCAGGGCACCGACCGGGAGCCGAAAGCGTCTCCGACGACCAGGTCTGCGGAGTCGTCGGGCAGCGCTTGCAGTGACGTCCGCGCGTCGCCCACCCGGATGTCGACACCGGGGATGTCGTCGACCGCGAGCTTCCGCCGGCCGATCTCGACGACGCCCGGGTCGAGCTCCAGCACCGTCGACGCGCTACCCGGCCGGGTCGCCGCCAGGAACCGCGGCATCGTGAACCCCCCGCCACCGATGTGCACGGCGTCGAGCGGCTCCCCGTCCGGGAACGCGGTGTCGATCGTGTCGACGAGCCGTCGGGTGTAGCCCAGTTCGAGGTGCGTGGGGTCGGCGAGGTCGACGTAGGAGTGCCGGAGGTCGTCGAGCACGAGGACCCTGCCCGCGGGGCGCAGCGGGTCCGTCTCGACCCGCGCGCAGAAGTACGTCGTGTCGACCTCGCACGGGCCCTGGACCCCGACCAGCGCCACGCCCAGGACCACCGCGGCGGCCGTGGTGGTGCCGACCGTGCGCCGAGGCCGGTGGGTCGCCGTGACCAGCGCGAGCAGCAGGCAGGCGGCGGCGGTCACCGCGAGGATGGCCGCGACGGGCAGCAGCGCCACCAGCACGAACCCGGTGAGGAACGTGCCCGCGAGCGACCCCAGCGTGCCCATGGCGGACAGCGAGCCGACCACGCTCCCGGAGTCGTCGAGGCCGGTGAGCCGCGCGCGGGTGACCGCGGGGCCGACCATCGCGAGCGCCGCCACCGCGCCGAGCGTCGAGAACCCGACGAGAAGGAGCGCGGCGAGCGGCCCCGCGCCGAGCGTCGGG
>JALYQB010000262.1 GCA_030856045.1 Actinomycetota bacterium | reverse complement strand
CGCTGTGGGAGCGCGGCGAGCAGCTCGCGGCGGTCTGCGAGCGCCACCTGGCGGGCGCCCGCGAGCGCATCGAGTCCGCCATCGCGGCGCGCACCGAGGCGCCCTGACGCTGCAACCGGTCACGGCGCGGCGAGCACGGCTCGGGCAAGCGTGCGGAACTCCTCTTCGCCCGCACTCCCCGTGACGAGCAGCCGGACGTCGCCGAGGTCGGTGACCCACGCCTGCTCCGAACGCTGCCCCGGGTAGCGCACCCACGTCCGCCCCGCGACCTCCACGGCACCGGTGGGAGCCTCGCGCAACCGGGTCTCGAACGAGGCCAGCGCCGGCTCGGCCGCCGGGGACTGCGACAGCCGCAGGTAGTCCCGCGCCGGGGTCAGCCACCCCACGCGGACGGCCACCGGCGCGCCGGGGACCCGCCCCACGGGGTCGACGCCCGCCGCATTCGCGACCCACCCCGAGGGCAGCTCCGGCACCCGCACCGGGAAGTCCACCGACCCGGCGAGCTCTTCGAGGCGCTGAGTGGCGTCGATGCGCGGCGCCGTACCCGGGTCGACGCCCGGGGCGCCGGGACGAAACGAGCACATCCCGGCGAAACCGACCACCGCCAGCACGATCAACACCAGCGGGGCCAGCGACAACATCATGTCCCGCGCGCTCTGCCCACCCCGCGACCGACCCGCCACGCCGCCATCATCCCAGCCGGGCGTGAGGTTCCCGACAAGCACTCAGCGCCGGTCCGGACTTCTCTGCGAGGATCTGGGTACGTTCCGCCGAGCCAGGAGGTCCCATGAGCACGCCGTACAACCCAGAGCAGCGCCGCCGCGAGCCACCGGATCGCAACCTCGCGATGGAGCTGGTGCGGGTCACCGAGGCAGCCGCGCTGGCCGCCGGCCGCTGGGTCGGCAAAGGCGACAAGAACGGCGGGGACCAGGCCGCGGTGGACGCGATGCGCCAGCTCGTCGGCACGGTCTCGATGCGCGGCGTCGTGGTGATCGGCGAGGGTGAGAAGGACGAGGCGCCGATGCTGTACAACGGCGAGGAGGTCGGCAACGGGGACGGGCCCGACGTCGACGTCGCCGTGGACCCGGTCGACGGCACCACCCTGATGGCGAAGGGAATGCCGAACGCCGTCGCGGTGCTCGCGGTCGCGGACCGGGGCGCGATGTTCGACCCGTCGGCGGTCTTCTACATGGAGAAGCTCGCGGTGGGACCCGAGGCCGCGGACGTCGTCGACCTGACGGCGCCGGTGGCGGAGAACATCCGCCGGGTGGCGCGCGCGAAACACAGCGACGTCTCCGAGGTGACGGTCACGATCCTCGACCGCCCCCGGCACGACGACCTCGTGCGCCAGGTGCGCGAGGCAGGCGCACGGATCCACTTCATCACCGACGGCGACGTCGAGGGTGCGATCGCCGCGGCCCGCGCGGACTCCGGTGTGGACATCCTCATGGGTATCGGCGGCACCCCGGAGGGGATCATCACGGCCTGCGCCCTCAAGTGCATGGGTGGTGTGATCCAGGCCCGGCTCCGGCCGCAGGACGACACCGAGCGCGAGAACGCGATCGCCGCGGGCCACGACCTGGACCGCGTGCTGTCGACCGACGACCTCGTGGCCGGGGACAACGTGTTCTTCTGCGCGACCGGCGTCACGGACGGCGACCTGCTGCGGGGCGTGCGTTACCGTGCCGGCGGCGCCACCACCCAGTCGATCGTGATGCGGTCCAAGTCCGGTACCGTGCGGATGATCGAGGGCTTCCACCGGCTCACCAAGCTGCGGCAGTACGCCTCGGTCGACTTCGATCCGATCGCCGCCCAGTACGAGCCGCCGCTGATCCCCTGACCCGCCCCCGGCTACCGCCCAACTTCGGGCACAGCACGTGACTGCTTTACCGTCTGCCGCGACACGGACACGGTGTGCGATGGCGGGAGGTGAGGCGTGGGCACTCTCCGGGCGGCGGCCATCACAGGGCTGGGGGTGGTGGCACTCGCGGGTGCGGCCGTCGCAGGCGTGGAGCAGGGATGGCC
>JALYQB010000258.1 GCA_030856045.1 Actinomycetota bacterium | reverse complement strand
GCGCAGGTAACCCTTGCGCTCGAGGGCGCGGAGTTGATGGGCGACCGACGACGTCGACGTCAACCCCACGGCCTCGCCGATCTCCCGAACGCTCGGCGGGTAGCCGAAGCGCTCCACCCAGTCCCGGATGACCTCGAGGACGCGCTGCTGCCGGGGGGTGAGGCCGTCACCGTCCGCATCCTCCAGATCGGGGAACCGGTGCACCCCGGCCGGTTCGACCGCCGGTACGTCGGCTGCGTCCGGCTCCCGACCGCTCGACTTCCGTGCCACCGGGTCCTCCTCGCCTCGGTCTCGTCCGGGTCGGCGTCCGCCGGCGTCCACGCCGTGTCCTTCTTGCGTGGGCGGTCGCTCCCGTTCGGCACCGACGGTAGTCACGACCCGACCCGAGATCAAACACCTGTTCGATGGACACGCCGCGTGGTCGTGGTTCTTGTCGGAGGTCGGTGGTAGACATCGCACAGAGGTTCGATCGAACCGGTGTTCGACGGTGTTGCGTCGACAGTGTCTCGATCGACGGGGATTCGATCGACGGGTATCGCGGCCGGGTGGCTGCGGCGAGGAGGACGTCATGGCGGCAGCGGCGAGGGTGGCGGAGCACGGTGCGGGGCTGCGGCCGCCCGGATCGACCGTGGCGCCCCCACTGCCGTGCCCGGACCGCAGGCGCGGCCGGTCGCCGGGGCCACGGCCGGTCCGCCCCGCGGAGCCGCTGCTGCTGACAGAACGCGTGCGGCGCTCGGCTCCGCGACCGGTGCGCCTTGTCCCTCCCGGGTACTCCATGCCCCGTCGTGGCGGTGCGCTGCGGCTGCTCGCCGTCGTGGTCACCACCGTCGGGGTCGTCTGCGGTCTCGCCGTGCTCGGGCAGGGCGCGGGTGTTCCGGACGTCCCCGGTGCCGTCGCGGAGGTGCGGGTCGGTGCGGGGGAGACGTTGTGGGACGTGGCCGATCGCGTGGCGCCGGGCAGCGACGAGCAGGCGGTCGTGGCGCGGATCCGGGAGCTGAACGGCCTCACCGGGTCCGCGGTGCGTCCGGGGCAGGAGCTCCTGGTACCCGACGGGGCCTGACCCGGCGCGGCGCGTCGAGCTTGCGCAGCCGTTGGGAGTGGACTTAGCGTCCACCCCTACATATAGTGGTGACAACGATGTAGTTCGTCCACAGGTTGAGTCCAGCGATCCGCGCGGCTCGTGTCACTACCGGCTGTTGTTGCTCGGGAGGAGAGGTTGTCGTGCGCTGTCCGTTCTGCCGTCACTCCGACTCCCGGGTGATCGACTCCCGGGAGGTCGAGGAGGGTCAGGCCATCCGCCGTCGGCGGTCCTGCCCGGAATGCGGTCGCCGGTTCACCACCGTCGAGGAGGCGGTGCTGGCGGTGGTCAAGCGGTCCGGGGTGACCGAGCCGTTCAGCCGCGACAAGGTGGTCCGCGGTGTCGCCCGCGCCTGCCAGGGGCGCCCGGTCGACGAGGACGCCCTGCAGCAGCTGGCGCACCGGGTCGAGGAGACGATCCGGTCCAGCGGCAGCGCCGAGATCCCGAGCCACGAGGTCGGGCTGGCGATCCTGGGGCCGTTGCGCGAGCTGGACGAGGTGGCCTACCTCCGCTTCGCCAGCGTGTACCGGTCCTTCTCCTCGGTCGACGACTTCGAGCAGGAGATCCGGGTGCTGCGCGACGCCCGGGCCGGTGCGCCGTCGCCCTGAGGGGGAACGCCGAAGACATCAGCAGAACCGGGCCACGCCCTCGCGGGCGCCCCGCAGGACACCACCCGCAGGCGAGAGAGGGATGAGTGCATGACCGAGACCGTCGGGACCCAGGGAACCGGATCCGGGCCCGCCGCGGGCGCTGGCGATGACGCCGTCCGGCCCACGCGCGCGCTGCGGGTGGAGCGTGTCTACACCACCGCGGGGCGTCACCCGTACGACGAGGTGACGTGGGCCCGTCGTGACGTCGTGATGACGAACTGGCGCGACGGCACGGTCAACTTCGACCAGCGCGGGGTGGAGTTCCCCGAGTTCTGGTCGCTCAACGCGGTCAACATCGTCACGAGCAAGTACTTCCGCGGTGCGGCGGGCACCGAGGCACGCGAGTCGAGCCTGCGCCGGCTCATCGACCGGGTGGTCACGACCTACACCGCAGCGGGCCTGCAGCACGGCTACTTCGCGACGGAGACCGACGCGGAGATCTTCTCCCACGAGCTCACGTGGATGCTGCTGCACCAGGTGTTCAGCTTCAACTCGCCGGTGTGGTTCAACGTCGGCACGACCTCCCCGCAGCAGGTCAGCGCGTGCCAGCCCTATGACGCACTCGTCAGCACGCCGGCAGGCATGGTGCCGATCGGCCGGCTCGTGGAGCAGAACGCCGTCGGCACCAAGGTGTATGATGCCACCGGCCTCACCCGTGTGGTCGCCACCAAAGCCAACGGCACCAAGGACGTGCTGCGCATTCACACGAAGGCGGGCCACACACTCGATGTGACGGCCGACCACCTCGTCTGGCGGTCCACGGGAAGCGGCACCGGCCGATTCGTCCCGGCCGGCGAGCTCCGCGTCGCTGACAAGCTGGAGTGGCACCGGCGGCCGTCGTTCGGTGACATGGAGATCGATCCGTGCGCTATCTCGGAGGCCGCGCTCGCCGGGTGGCTACAGTCGGACGGGTTCGTCGGTCAGTACACCGGCACCAACCGGTCCTTGACGATCGAGGCCATGACGGTCACCGACGCAGAGCTGGTGTGGGTGCACCGAGCCCTTGATGAGGTGTTCCCGACCGTGCACCGGCATGAGCGCCGCGTGACGACACAGGACACCTCGCTCGACTGTCGGCGTACCCGTCTGTACGGCACCGCGCTCACCGCATTCGTCGAGGCGTGGAACCTGCGTGCCCGTGGCACCGAGATGCGGGTTCCGGAGCAGTTGTTCACGGCACCCTTGCCGGTGGTCGCCGCGTACCTACGGAGCCTGTTTCAGGCCGAGGGCTACGTATCGGCGCGCGAGCGATCCACCCTCGTCGGTCTGGACATGATCTCCGAGCAGCTGATCCGCGGCGTGCAGGCCCTGCTTGCGCGCTTCGGGGTCTTCGCCCGGGTGACGCGCAAGGCAGAGCGGCGGCCTGATCGCCACGACCTGTGGTGCATCGGCATCCAGAACACCGGTGACCGCAGGATCTTCGCCGACGAGATCGGCTTCCTCGACCCGATGAAGGCCGGCAAGCTCGAGGCGTCCTTCGAGATCCCGGGTAGGCCCGCCTTCGAGACCAAGCGGCTGGAGATCGCGCGGATCGAACACCGCGGCGCGATGGAGGTCTACGACATCCAGACCGAATCCGGTGAGTACCTCTCAGACAACCTCCGGGTGCACAACTGTTTCATCCTGTCGGTCGACGACACGATGGAGTCGATCCTGAACTGGTACCGCGAGGAAGGCCTGATCTTCAAGGGCGGTTCGGGCGCCGGCCTGAACCTCTCGCGGATCCGGTCCTCCAAGGAGCTGCTGTCCTCCGGCGGCACCGCGTCGGGCCCGGTCTCGTTCATGCGCGGGGCGGACGCGTCGGCGGGCACGATCAAGTCCGGCGGTGCCACCCGGCGCGCGGCGAAGATGGTGGTGCTCGACGTCGATCATCCCGATATCTCCGAGTTCGTGCAGACCAAGGCGGCCGAGGAGCGCAAGATCCGCGTGCTGCGCGACGCGGGCTACGACATGGACCTGGGCGGCAAGGACATCGCGTCGGTCCAGTACCAGAACGCGAACAACTCGGTGCGGGTCACCGACGAGTTCCTGCGCGCGGTGGAGGCCGACAGCGAGTTCGGGCTGCGTGCCCGGATGACGGGCGAGGTCATCGAGACCGTGCGGGCGAAGGAGCTCTTCCGTGAGATCACGCAGGCCGCGTGGGAGTGCGCCGACCCCGGACTGCAGTACGACGACACGATCAACGACTGGCACACCTGCCCCGAGTCGGGTCGGATCACGGCATCCAATCCGTGCTTCCCGGCTGACCAGCGCGTCATGACCGACTCCGGTCTCATCCCGATCGGCGAGCTGGTGCGACGTGCGACGCGGGGTGAGCAGTTCGGGGTATATACCAACGACCTCACCAACGTCGACGAGCCGCAGTCCCGGGTGCTGGCAACCAGCCCGACCCGGTACATGGTCACCGGAACCAATGAGATCGTGGAGCTCCGGTTCAGCGACGGGTCGCGGCTGCGGTGCACGCCGAACCATCGGCTGTGGACCGCGAACCGCGGATGGGTGCACGCCGAAGAGCTCATCGAAGACGACCGGGTCGTGCGCTCGTTCGAGTACGCGCCGCGCCCATTCGCCCCGAAGTCGCTGCCCGTCGTGGCGGTCGAGGCCGGACGGACGGCGCGCGGTGAGGCGCTCGCCGACGTTCCCGAGGAGTGGGATACCGAACTCGCCCACTACCTGGGCTGGTTGCTGGGGGACGGATGTCTCACCGAGGCCGGCGCCGTGACCGTCTACGGGAGCGCCTACGAGCGTGACTCGGTGCTGCCACGCCACCGTGCGCTGCTGACCCGCATCACCGGATTCGAGTCGAAGCCGAGCATCCAGCCGAACGGCACCGCTGCGCTGCGCTGCATGCGTGATCGGTTCGGGGCGATGCTGCGGATGCTCGGGGTGTCGGCGTCGCGGTCTGCGGCGAAGGTGATGCCTGAGTCGGTCTTCGAGGCGCCGGAGGAGGCGGTCACCGCCTTACTGCGAGGGCTCTTCGATGCCGATGGCTGCGTGGTCAACCAGGTTACGAAGGGCACTCGGTACATCGGGCTGGGCAGCCGGTCGGACGAGCTGCTGCGCGGTGTCCAGGAGTTGCTGGCCGGCCTCGGCATCGCCGCCCGGATCTACTCCACGGGAACCGAGACGGACCCTTTCCACTACGCCCGCAAGGACGGGTCTACCGCGGTCTACGGCAGCGATGGGCCGAGCTTCGACCTGCGCATCAGTGGCCGGTCGATGGCGGAGTTCCGGATTCGGATCGGCTTCGACCACGAGGACAAGGCGGCCAAGCTCGCTGTCGTGCTCGCTGACCACGGGCACTACACGAAGGACGAGAGTGTTCGGCTGGTGTCCCGGAAGTCGCAGGGTTTCGAGACCACATACAACCTGACGGAGCCGCGGAACCACTCCTACGTGGTCTCGGGCGTCGTCGTGGCGAACTGCTCGGAGTACCTCCACCTGGACAACTCCAGCTGCAACCTGGCGTCGCTGAACCTCATGAAGTTCGTGCGCGAGGACCTCACCTTCGACTCGGAGCTGTTCACGAAGGCCGTCGAGCTGGTCATCACGGCGATGGACATCTCGATCTGTTTCGCAGACTTCCCCACCGAGGCGATCGCGGAGACGACACGCGCCTACCGCCAGCTCGGCATCGGGTACGCCAACCTCGGCGCGCTGCTGATGGCGACCGGACACGCGTACGACTCCGAGGGCGGTCGCGCGTTGGCGGCGGCGATCACGTCGCTGATGACCGGCGTCGCCTACAAGCGGTCGGCCGAGCTCGCCGGCGTGGTGGGGTCCTACGACGGTTATGCCCGTAACGCCGAGCCGCACCAGCGGGTGATGCGAAAGCACGCGGCGGCCAACGACGTGATCCGCACCTACCACCACAACGACCGCGCCGTGCAGAAGGCGGCCACCACGGCGTGGCAAGCAGGAATCCGCCTGGGCGAGCAGAACGGCTGGCGGAACGCGCAGGCTTCGGTACTCGCGCCGACCGGGTGCCTCACCGGCGACACCCTCGTCACCACGGATCGTGGGTTGGCGCGGCTGAGCGAGCTCGGTGACGTGTACGGCGACCGGTGGCAGCCGCTCGACGCCACGGTGTCCACCGACGACGGCCCGAAGCAGGCCACCAGGTTCTTCGTCAACGGGGAGGAGCCCACCCGTCGGATCGTCACCAAGGGTGGGTACCGGATCCACGGCACCCTCACGCATCGGGTGAAGGTGGTCGCCGGCTCCTGCGACTGGGTGTGGAAACGGCTGGCGGACGTGGCCGACGGCGACATCCTGCCGATGCAGCTCAGCACGCTCGTGGGCACACCCCGGAACGTGCCGCTACCGGTGCTCGACCAGGCGTACTACGCCGGCGACCGGGGCATCCGCGTACCCGACCACATCGACGCGGACCTCGCGGAGCTGGTCGGGTACTTCATGGGCGACGGGAGCCTGCACGCCAAGGGGATCAGGCTCTGCGTCGCCGATACGGACCTCGACGTCGTGGAGCGGCTGCGAGTCCTGTCGAAGGGGCTGTTCGACCTCGAGCCGGTGGTCAGCAGCAAGCCCGAATACCAGGAGGTCGTCCTCCAGTCGGTGCGGCTGGCCCGCTGGTGGCAGGCGGCCAGCTTCGCGAAGGACCTGCCGGGCGTCGACCACGCCGGCAAGGGGTGGACTCCGCGGATCCCGGCCATCCTGCGGGAGACCAATGACGTCGAGGTGTACTCGGCTTTCCTGCGGGGCGTGTTCGAGGCGGACGGGACGGTCATCGAGGGAGTGCCGAGCATCTCGACCGCGTCGGCGACCTTCGCCGACGACCTTCGGACGCTGCTGCTCGCGCTGGGTCTTGCCACCACGACGCGCGAGACGACCAGCGGCTGGGGCGGGCCGATCTTTCAGGTGCGGCTGCGCAACGCGGAACACGCGCTGGGCTTCGACGAGATCATCGGCTTCATGGGCGAGCGGAAGGCTCGCCTCATGGTGGAGCTCGAGCCGGTGCGGAGCGGGAAGAACGACCGGATCATGTTGCCCAGGATTGTCTGGGACGAGCTTGTGCCGTGCGGACACGAACTGCGTGGCGCGGTGGTCCAGTCGTTGCGCAAGCACGGTGGCGTCAGCCGGGGTCTCGCACGTCGCCTCCGTGAGGAGCGTGCGGACCCCCGGCTCGACGCAGCCCTCGGCTACCTCTTCGAGGTCGTGTCGGCGAACGAGGACGGCGGCGTCCAGCCGACCTACGACCTCTCCGTACCCTCGAACGTCACGTACGTGGCGGCTGGGTTCATCAGCCACAACACCATCGGCTTCATGATGGATTGTGACACCACCGGGGTAGAGCCCGACTTCTCGCTCGTGAAGTTCAAGAAGCTCGTCGGCGGCGGGTCGATGCAGATCGTGAACCAGACGGTGCCGAACGGCCTCGCCGCGCTGGGTTACCAGGACGAGCAGAGTGAGGCGATCGTCGAGTTCATCGCCGAGCACGGCCACGTCATCGGGGCGCCCGGCCTGCGGACCGGGCACTACGACGTCTTCGACTGCGCGATGGGCGAGCGTGCCATCCCCCCGATGGGCCACGTGCGGATGATGGCGGCGGTGCAGCCGTTCATCTCGGGCGCGATCTCCAAGACCGTCAATATGCCCGAGTCGGCCACCGTGGCCGAGGTCGAGGAGATCTACTTCAAGTCCTGGCAGCTCGGGTTGAAGGCGCTCGCGATCTACCGCGACAACTGCAAGGTCGGCCAGCCCCTCTCGACCGGGAAGACCGCGGCGCAGCGCGCGGAGGCGACCGTCGCCACGGAGGCGCGGCCGGTGCGCAAGCGGCTGCCGAAGAAGCGGGCGAGCGAGACGGTGTCGTTCTCGGTCGCCGGGGCGGAGGGTTACGTCACGGCCGGGCTGTACCCGGACCACGGGCTCGGCGAGATCTTCGTGAAGATGTCGAAGCAGGGCTCCACCCTCGCCGGGGTGATGGACGCCTTCTCGATGGCGATCTCGATCGCGCTGCAGTACGGCGTGCCGCTGGAGACCTACGTCTCGAAGTTCGTGAACATGCGCTTCGAGCCTGCGGGGATGACCGACGATCCGGACGTGCGGATGGCCACGAGTGTCGTGGACTACCTGTTCCGCCGGATCGCGCTGGACCACCTCCCGTACGAGAAGCGGGCCCAGCTCGGGATCTTCTCCGCGGAGGAGCGCACCGTGCAGGTCGCCGCGGACTACGGGACGGCGGGCGTCGACGAGGTGGACGTGGAGGAGATGCGCAGTTCGGTGCACGCCGACACATCGCGGTCCACCACGGCGGACAGCCGGCCAGCGCCGGTGTCCGTTGGCAGTTCCACGGAGCTCCTCGAGCTGCAGATGGGCAAGGCGGCCGACGCGCCGCTGTGCATGACCTGCGGGACGAAGATGCGCCCGGCCGGATCGTGCTACGTGTGCGAGGGCTGCGGCTCCACCAGCGGCTGCAGCTGAGCGCCCGCCCCGCGACATGGATGCTTGTCGCGGTCGGGGGCCCCGTGTGTGGTCGCGGGGTCAGACGGTGCAGCGGGCGCGGAGAATGGGGTCGACCCGGTGCGGAGCCGGGCCGGACCGAGGAGTGCCACGATGAGCGGGACCGCCGACGAGGGCACCACGTTCGCGGACCTGGCGCTACGGCCGGAACTGCGCAGCGCGTTGACCGGGCTGGGGTACGAGGAGCCGACGCGGATCCAGCGAGAGGCGATCCCGCCGCTGCTGGCCGGTCGTGACCTGCTCGGCCAGGCTGCGACCGGCACGGGCAAGACCGCGGCGTTCGCGCTGCCGCTGCTGCAGCGGCTGCCGCGCGAGGACGACGGCACCGAGCCGATGGCGCTCGTCCTCGTGCCCACGCGGGAGCTCGCCGTTCAGGTGTCCGAAGCGGTCCACCGCTACGGCCGCGACCTCGGCGCCCGCGTGCTGCCGATCTACGGCGGGCAGCCGATCGGCAGGCAGCTCCGCGCGCTGGAGCGCGGCGTCGACGTCGTGGTCGCGACGCCCGGCCGCGCGCTCGACCACCTGGGTCGCGGGACCCTCGGTCTCGACCGCCTCGAGGTGGTCGTGCTCGACGAAGCCGACGAGATGTTCGACATGGGCTTCGCCGAGGACATCGAGGCGATCCTGCAGGAGACGCCCGCTTCCAGGCAGACGGTGCTCTTCTCGGCGACCATGCCGGCGCGCATCGACGGCATGGCACGCCGCCACCTGCGCGATCCCGTCCGCATCCGCACCGGCGGCTCCGCGGCGGCGAGCGGCGAGCGTCCCCTGGTCCGGCAGAGCGCGTATGTGGTGTCGCGGGCGAGCAAGCCCGCCACTCTGGGACGCGTCCTCGACGTGGAGGCACCCACCGCGGCGATCGTCTTCTGCCGCACCCGCGACGAGGTCGACCAGCTCACCGAGACGCTGAACGGGCGTGGTTACCGGGCCGAGGCGTTGCATGGCGGGATGGGGCAGGAGCAGCGCGACCGCGTCATGGGGCGGCTGCGCAGCGGCACCGCCGACCTGCTCGTCGCCACCGACGTCGCCGCGCGGGGACTCGACATCGAGCAGCTCAGCCACGTCGTCAACTACGAGGTGCCGTCCGCGCCTGACTCCTACGTGCATCGGATCGGCCGGGTCGGCCGCGCCGGCCGCGAGGGTGTCGCGATCACCCTCGCCGAGCCCCGTGAACACCGGATGCTCAAGACGATCGAGCGGGTGACCGGGCAGCGGATCTCGGTGGAGAAGGTGCCGACGGTCGCGGATCTGCGCGCCCGGCGACTCGAGCTCACCCGCGCCGCGCTGCACGAGAGCCTGCTCACCGACGACCTGGAGCGCTTCCGAGTCGTGGTCGAGACCCTGGCCGACGAGTTCGACGTCATGGAGGTGGCGCTCGCCGCGGTCAAACTCGCGCACGAGGCCAGCGGGGCGGCCGCGGACGAAGAGGAGATCACGGACGTCGCGCCCCGCGAACCGCAGCGGGACCGGCCCGCGAACCGGCGACCTCGCCCGCCCGCGAGCGGGATGACGCGCCTGTTCGTCGGGCTGGGACGCAGCGCGGGCGTCCGGCCGCAGGACCTCGTCGGGGCGATCACGGGAGAGTCGAGCTTGTCCGGATGCGACATCGGCGCGATCGAGATCGCGGACTGGTTCTCGCTCGTCGAGGTCCCGGGCGCCGCAGCCGGTGAGGTGATCGCTGCGCTGCGCAGCACCACCCTCAAGGGCCGGAAGGCGACCGTACGCCGGGAGCGTGAGGTCGCGTCCGGGCCGCGAGCGCGCTAGACCAGTTTCTGGCCTAATCCTCGACCGAGCCGTCCTGCTCGGCGAGGAACTGCTCCAGCTCGGCGCCGATCTCCTCGGCGGTCGGCAACTCGTCGACCTCCGCTGCCGGCAGCGGGCGCCGCCCGCGAGTCTGCGCCGTCGCGTCGAACTGCTGCTCCAGGCGGCGAACCACTGCGCTGACCTCGTC